>DGUF01000036.1 GCA_002394525.1 Lachnospiraceae bacterium UBA4317
TCCTCACGGCTGGACCTGGCGGCGGAGGCCGGCCAGCTCGCCGTAGATGGCGTCGTTGAGGACCTTGATATAGGTGCCCTTCATGCCGGAGGACCTGGATTCGATGACGCCGGCCGATTCAAATTTGCGCAGGGCGTTGACGACGACACTTCTGGTGATGCCGGCCTTGTCGGCGATCTTGCTGGCGACAAGGATTCCCTCGACGCCGTCCAGTTCCTCGAAGATATGGATGATGGCGTGCATCTCGGTGTAGCTGAGCGTGCCGATGGCTGACTTGACGACTGCGATCTTGCGGTTTTCCTCCGCCGTCTCCTCGGAGACAGCCCGGAGCATCTCCAGGCCGACCACTGTGGTTCCGTACTCGGAGAGGATGATATCGTCTATATCAAAATGTTCTCCGTCCTTGTAGATAAAGACCGTGCCGAGCCGCTCTCCCGCGACTTCGATCGGCAGTACGATGCCCATCAGATCGCTGTCCGTGTTGGAGAGAAAGCCCAGAGTCCTCAGGCTGACATTTTCATGGGTGGAGAGCACGTCCAGGAGTCTGGCGTTCAGTTCGGGATCCACGAAGGTCCCCACCTCCTCGACGATCAGTCCACGGGCCGTGTCCACAGAGCTGCACTCGCCCACTCCCAGGACCTTTCCCTTTTTGCTGATCACAAGGATATGGGCGTGCAGGATCTCGCTCATGACCCTGCAGATGTCGTTGAAGACGACCTTGCCTGTATCATTGTTATGGATCAGTTTCTCAATTTTTCTGGTATTATCCAGCAAAACGACATTGTTTGATGTCTGCATCTGTCTCTCCTCTGTAGGGCCGCGCGGGAATCATAAAGGGATCCGGGTGCGGCGCCGTAATATATTGGTTCGGCCGGTCGTGGGGCGTGACCGGAAATTGCATTGTGGACAGCTTCCTCCCGGATCCTCAGGCAGGTCTCCCGTGCGGGGCCTGACTGTTTTTTCAAAAAGATCCGGTTCAAGACTCGCTTTGCTCCGGGATCAGCCGGATCACTCCTCGGGATCCCGGCGGTCCTGGACATATCCGCACTCCTTGTCGGCGCAGACCAGGCGGTTTCCTTTTTCCACCATCAGGCCGCCGCAGCGCGGACATTTCTGAGCGGACGGCTTCTGCCAGACCATGAAATCGCACTCGGGATTTCCCATGCATCCGTAGTAGCGTCTGCCCTTTTTGGACATGCGGACGATGATATCCCTGCCGCACTTGGGGCACTGGACCCCGATCTTTTCATAGTAGGGCTTGGTGTTGTGACATTCGGGAAAGCCCGGGCAGGCCAGGAACTTTCCGTGGGGGCCGTATTTGATGACCATGTGGCGGCCGCAGTTTTCGCAGATCTCCTCGGTCTCCTCATCCGCGATCTGGACCTTCTCCAGGTCCTTTTCCGCCTGGAGGACGGCCTCGTGCAGGTCGGGATAGAAGTTCTCGATGACGGTCTTCCAGCGGACCTGGCCGTCGGCGATGCCGTCGAGCAGGCCTTCCATGTTGGCCGTAAAGGAGGGATCCACGATGGTCGGAAAGGCCTTTTTCATAATGTCATTGACGACGGTCCCCAGCTCGGTCATGTAGAGGTTTTTTTCCTCCTTGACGATATAGCGTCTGGCCAGGATCGTCGTGATGGTCGGCGCGTAGGTGCTGGGCCTGCCGATGCCCTGCTCCTCGAGAGCCCTGACCAGGGAGGCCTCCGTGTAATGGGGCGCGGGCTGGGTGAAGTGCTGCCTGGGATCAAACATTTCCAGGATCACCCTGCTGGTCTCCTCCAGGCCCTTGCCCAGAACGGGACTCTTCTCCTCCTCATCCTCGTTGTAGACCTTCTGGTAGCCTTCAAAGAGAAGTCTGGATGCCGAGACGGTAAAGATCTGGTCCGGGATCCGGTCCTGTCCGGCGGCAGCGGATCCTGTCCGCTCCGGCGCAGTCCCTGTGATGCGGACCTGGGTCGTCTCGTATCTGGCGGGAGTCATGCGGCTGGCCACAAAGCGCTTCCAGATCAGCTGGTAGAGGCGGAACTGCTCCCTGGAGAGGGAGTCCTTGATGGCCGCGGGCAGGCGGGTGACATCCGTGGGGCGGATGGCTTCGTGGGCGTCCTGGACCTTGCCGGCCTTTTTCTCCTCGCCCGGGCGCTGCAGGACGTAGTCACCGCCGTAGCTGTCCTCGATAAAGGCGGCTGCGGAGGCCTGGGCCTCGTCGGAGATGCGCACGCTGTCCGTTCTCAGATAGGTGATCAGGGCGACCGTTCCCTGGCCCTTTACCTCGACGCCCTCGTAGAGCTGCTGGGCGACCCGCATGGTCTTCTGGGTGGAGAAGTTGAGGACCTTGCTGGCCTCCTGCTGGAGCGTGGAGGTCGTGAAGGGCAGGGGCTGTTTCCTGGTCCTCTCGGACCGGCGGATCTCCCGGATGGAAAAGGATCCTCCCTCCAGTCCCCGGGTGATCCTCAGGGCATCCTCCTGTTTTTTCAGGTCGACCCGGACCGGCTTGCCGTCCCCCCCGATCTCGCCGTAATAATGGGCCGTCAGGGGCTTTTTGCTGCCCTCGACATCGAGGACTGCGTCCAGGGTCCAGTATTCCTCTGGTATGAAGGAGTCGATCTCGTCCTCCCGGTCCCCGATCATGCGCAGGGCAACGGACTGGACCCGGCCCGCGGACAGGCCTCTCTTGACCTTCTCCCACAGAAGGGGAGAAATCTCGTAGCCGACCATGCGGTCCAGGATGCGGCGGGTCTGCTGGGCGTCGACCAGGGCCATATCGATCTCCCTGGCGTTTTTGAGCGATTCCGTGACCGCCTTTTTCGTGATCTCGTTGAAGGTGATCCTGGAAACCTGCTTGTCCGTGGCCTCATCGAGCTTGAGCGCGGCCTTGAGGTGCCAGGAGATCGCTTCGCCCTCCCGGTCAGGGTCCGTTGCCAGATAGATGCGGTCCGCCTTTTTGACCAGCTTGCGCAGGCCCGCCAGGAGCTCTCCCTTGCCGCGGATCGTAATGTATTTGGGCTCATAATCATGTTCGATATCGATGCCCATCTTGCTCTTGGGGAGGTCGCGGACATGTCCGTTGGACGCCGCCACCTCATAAGAGGTCCCCAGAAACTTCTTGATCGTCTTCACCTTGGCGGGTGACTCCACGATCACCAGATTTTGTTTTTTTCGACTTGCTGCCATATATCGTCTACCGGTTCCTTTGTTCTGAATTCAGGGCCCGGTCCCGGGTCCCCTGCACACAGTCCTCGGCCGGACCCGTCTCAGGATCCGATCCCCAGCCTGTGCTTTCTTTCGATCATCTCGTCAATAGTTTCTATATAGGTCGCGACATCCTTGCAGTTGTCGCTTCTCTCGATCCTGCCCCCCGGGAAGACAGCCTTGGAGATGCTGCCGGCCCCCAGGGCCAGGATGGACTGTTTTTCTTCCATGATCAGGATGTTGTAGATCCCCGCCCTGCCCGGCCGGGCATATCCGACATTTTCCAGGTTGCCGGATATATTTTTCTGCCGGTAGAGGTAGTAGGGATCCATGCCCATGCGGGCGGCCGCCTCCATTGCGAGGTCCATGCAGCCGTCCGTGTTCCGGATGGAGGAAAAGCCTTTTTCTTCAATATATTTCTGCATGCGGGAGCCCCGCTTGAGGGCCAGGGAATGGACGGTCAGACTGTCGGGAGCCAGCTTTTCAATCTCCTGCAGGGTCCGGGCAACATCCTCCTCCGTCTCCTCGGGCAGGCCCAGGATGATATCCATATTGATGTTGTCGAAGCCGGCCCGGCGGCAGAGGGCAAAGGCATCCCGGACCTGCTGCACCGTGTGCATGCGGCCGATCAGGCGCAGGGTCTCCTCCTTCATGGTCTGGGGGTTGACGCTGATCCTGGTGACGCCATGGGCGCGGATGACATCCAGCTTTTCCGCCGTGATGCTGTCCGGCCGGCCCGCCTCGATGGTGAACTCCTGGATGCCCTCCATGGGGAAGCAGTCCTCCAGCATGGAAAACAGTCTCTCCAGCTGGACAGGCTCCAGGGTCGTCGGCGTCCCGCCCCCGATATAGACCGTGTCCAGGATCCGGCCCCGCATCAGTCCGGAGGCGTCCTTCATCTCTTTTTCCAGGGCGTCCAGGTAGAGGTCCACCCGGTCCTTCCACAGGGCCAGGTTAAAGGAGGGGAAGGAGCAGTAGAGGCAGGTCGTGGGGCAGAAGGGAATGCCGATATAGAGGCTGTATCCGTTCTCGTAGTGGATGTCCGCCAGGATCTCCCGCTCCCTCTGCGCGATCTGCGCGGCCAGAAGGGCCTTGTCCTCGCTGACCAGGTGGTCCCGCATCATGGCGTCCGCCGCCTGCCGCACAGACTCTCCCTCCAGCAGAGACTGCATGGCGATCTTGGTCGGCCTGATCCCGATCAGCTCCCCCCAGGGAAGGGTCCGGCCCTCCCGGTCCGCCAGCATCCCGTAGATGAGGTGCTTGACCGCGGTCTTGAGGGCGGGGCTTTTCTGTGTATAAGGGATGTCCCCCTCAGCCTGAGCCGACCTTGTGCCGGTCCCGTCGCAGAAGGAGACCGTCACCTCCGTATCCGCAAAAACCACCCTCAGAAAAGGCTCTTTGGAGATCTGCTGGTATTTTCGGTTACCGGCGGCATCCGCCTCGGTCAGGACCTTGACGTCCTCCTGCGGATAAAAAGCCTTTAGCAGAGAGTGGATCTCATATCTGTATAGTTCAATGTTTTCGATTGCTGTGATCATGTGATGTGCGTGCTCCTGTGTCCGCCTCCTGCAGGCGGATGATCTCCCGTTGAACCAGGCACACCGGCGCATTGCGGGGCCGTGCCGGGACCCGATGCCCGGCACAGTCTGTCTGTCAGGCCCTTACGAACCAGTTGTGCTTTTTTTCATAACCGATCGTCGTCTCCGCGCCGTGGCCGGAAAAGACGGTCGTGTCATCGGGAAGGGTATAGAGTCTGGTCCGGATCGATTCCGCCAGTGTCGGCCCGTCCCCTGTGGGCAGGTCGGACCGGCCGATGGACCCCTCGAAGAGGGTATCGCCGCTGATCAGGATATGTCCGTCCTCTATATAATAGGCGCAGCTTCCCTCGGTATGTCCGGGCGTAAAGATGGTCTGCATGGTGATGCCCGCAACAGTCACCATCTCCCCGTCCTCCAGATAATGGTCCGGCTCCACCGTGCAGGGACGGCGGATGGAGGCCGACTGGTTGAGATCAGGGGACTCGCAAAGCCGCTTTTCGTGGATGCAGGCGTAAACAGGGGCCCCGGTCTTTTTGCGGAGGGCCTCCAGTCCCAGAATATGATCAAAATGGGCATGGGTCAGGAGGATGGCCTTGACCTGCAGCCCTCTCTTCTCGAGCTCCTCGTAGAGCCTGTCGCCGAGATCCGCGGGGTCAAATACGACCGTCTCTGTGTTCCCCTCCCTGTAGAGGAAATAAAAGTTGGTCTGCACCATGCCGACCACAAAGCAGTTGACCTTGATCGTTGCCTGTGCCTTGTCCATAAATCCTGTCCTTTCTAAATTCCCGGGAGCTCCCGGATCCCTGCCCGGGTGCCATTCCGGGCCGGCCTCAGCCGCTTGTTCTCTTGATCGCCTGGACATCCCGGATGGCCTGCAGGCGGGTCGTGATATCATGCAGCTCCTGTCTGCTCTTGACCTCGAAGCCCAGGGTCAGGGTGGCGATCCCCTGCCGGCCGGTCGTGGAGCTGATCCGGAGGATGCTGATATCCTTTTCGGAAAACACCTTGGTCAGGTCGTTGAGCAGGCCGCTCCTGTCCCTGGCGTAAATCTTGATCTCGACAAGGAAGCCCTCCTCCTTGGCGCCCTCGGCGCCCTCGATCCAGGAGGCCTCGATCAGGCGGTCCTGCTCGATATCCGGAAGGTTGTTGACATTGCTGCAGTCCTTCCTGTGGATGGAGATCCCTCTCCCCCTGGTGATGAAACCTACGATCTCATCGCCGGGGACCGGATTGCAGCACTTGGAAAAGCGGATGGCCAGGCCCTCCGCCCCCTTGACGACCACCGATCCTGTCCCCGTCCCCCGGTGGATATGCTGGGGACTGTTCTGGACCTGGTGGATGATCTCCTCGCTGGTGAGCTGGTGCTTGTGGTCCTCCGCGTAGAGGTCGGCCAGCTTGTTGACGATCTGGCCCTCCTTCATGCCGCCGTGGCCGACAGCCGCCAGCAGGGACTCCCAGTCCCTGAAGCCGTACTTGCGGAGGATGTATTCCTGGTAGACAGGCTTGATCAGCTCATGCATATGGAGGCCGTGGGCCTTGGCATAGGCATAGATCAACTCCCTGCCCCTGATGATATTTTCTTCTTTATTTTCCTTCTTGAACCACTGGTTGATCTTGTTCCGGGTCGAAGCGCTCCTGGCGAAGGTGAGCCAGTCCAAGCTGGGCCCCTTGGAATTGGAGCTGGTGATGATCTCGATCCGGTCGCCGTTCTTGATCTCATAGTCGATATTGACGATCTTGTCGTTGACACGGGCGCCGACCATGCGGTTGCCGACCGCGGTGTGGATGGCATAGGCGAAATCGACCGGCGTGGACCCGGCCGGCAGGTTCTTGACCTCGCCGCGGGGGGTGAAGCAGTAGACATCGTCGGAAAAGAGGTTGAGGTCGCTCTTGAGGATGTCCATAAACTCGCGGTTGTCGGACATGTCCTGCTGCCACTCCAGGATCTGGCGCAGCCAGGAGAGCTTCTTCTCCTCCTGGTTGCCGGTCACCGCGTGTCCGTTTGAAGCTTCCTTATACTTCCAGTGCGCCGCGATACCGT
>DGUF01000064.1 GCA_002394525.1 Lachnospiraceae bacterium UBA4317
TCTTCATAGAGATAAACATTTTCCCCGTCCGCCGTATAGAGGATCTCCGCCTCGGGCGGGGTGGTGTCCACGCTGTAGGCAAAGTGAGGACGGCCTGCGGTCCCGCAGTTTTTTTCGGGAGAAAACACAACCGGGCCCGTCCATTCCCTGTTTGCGGACGCGGACGCCAGTTCCTCGGCGACAGTCGCGCCGTTCCCCGCCTTGTCCTGTCCGTAAAGAAAAAAAATATAGCGCCCGTCCGATGTCGTCGAAAAAGTCCGCCCGGTCCGGCCCTCCGGGATCGGCAGGCGGGTCAGCCTGGGCTCCACACCGGGCGGGACAGATTCAGAAAGTACAAAGAAGACCCTGGAGGGATCCGGGTTTTCCTCCCTGACGATCTGTGCCTGCGCAGTCAGCGGCTGCTTCAGACATGCCTCGATCTGCGGCAGGCTGTCCGGATCGTCCGCACCCGTATCCGTCTTATACAGGTATGCGGTGGCAGGGCTGCTGCAGGTCAGGGAAAGCTCCGGCGGTGTCCTGTCGTAGACAAGGGTAAAGCCGGCGCGCAGGTCCGACGCCGGCTGGCCGGATCCGGTTCCCGTCCCGCCGGCTCTGAAGTCCAGAACGCCTGTCTTTCTCAATATTTCCGGGCAGGAATGGATGGTCTGTGGGCCGGTGGACGGAGCGGCGTCAAGACCGTTCCTGGAGATATTGCCGGCCCGGTCCGTCACCTCGACCAGGAAATAATAGCTTCCCTCCGCGGACTCCTCCGCCGCGAATTCGGCCCTCCACATCCGGCCGCCCTCTCCGTCAGGGACAGGGCCGGCCCCGTCCAGTTCCTGCTCCGTGCAGGCGCCGCTGCCAGGGCTTTTGTAGAAGCAGACGGCCCGGATCCTGCCGGGATCCGGGGCCTCCCCGGGCTCTCCTGGCCCCCCGCCCCTGTCCGCTGCCGTGATCGTCGTCACGACCGGGACCGGGCTGTAGAGGGTCAGGTCCCGCCTGTCCTCCCTGTCCGCATAGAGACAGGCCGTTACGCCGCCGGGCACGCAGTGCTCCACGAGTATCTCCGGAGGGGTCGTGTCCAGGCTAAAGACCGCCGCTTCGATCTGACCCTCTTCGTTCCTCTTCTCCGCCAGTCCGCCTCCCGCGCGATCCAGAAATCCTGTGCTCTGGCCAGCCTCATCGACCGCCCGCACGGTGACGGCCACATCGCCGTCCTTGTTCTTACACACCTCCCGGGCCGGGACCAGGATCTCCGCAGTCCCCTCTCCGCTTCCTTCCCGGATCCAGGCGGCCGGCACATTTGTGTCCGTGACCGCAAGTTCAGATCCGATCCGGATCTCCCAGCTCTGCAGGTGATCCTCCCTGATGATCACATCGACGGCGCAGTTGTCCGCCCGCCGGCAGGAGGGCCAGTCCTCCACGCCCGGGGGATCTGCCAGGGCCGCTTCGATCCCGGGAGGGGTGCGGTCAAAGGTCACTGTGATCTCTGCCTCCTCGCTCCAGTTCCCATCGCCGTCCGCGACCGAGAGACAGAGCCTGCAGGCTCCCTCCGCCTCTGCCTTCGGAAAAAGGCTGTTCTCCCCGTCTGTCAGGGGGCGGGGCGTCGACACGGCGGTCCGGACCGGGTCCTGCCCGTTTTCCGGCCCCTCCTGCAGACTGAAGGGCACCACGGCTGTCAGGACATCCCCCTTCCCCTGAAGGGGCTCCAGCCTGTACTGCGCAAGCTCCAGGCCGGAGAAGTCCTGCTCAGGCAGATCCTCCGCCCAGATCGTGACCGTAAAGTCTCTCGCCGCCCCTTCCATCACTTCCTCAGTCTTTCCTTCCCTGATCAGAAAGGTCCTGCCGGCGCCCTTTCCCTGCGGCTGCAGGCGGACCCTGGTCAGGACCGGCTTCCCGCCGTCCGTCCCTTTGTCATTATCCTTCTCAAGCTTCCGCTTATAATCTTTTGCATTGTGTTCATTCTCTCCTTTGTCGCAGTCATTCTCTGCAATGATGGGCGTTTCCTTCTTCGTGTCGGCACTATCTACATTTCCTTTCTGAACCTCTTTTTGGACTCCATTTTTCCCGGTCTGACCGCTGTCTGCAGTCTCCTGCGCATCTGCCGCCTCCCCGTCTCTCTCTTCTTCTTCGCTTTCTGTTCCTCTTTCTTTTTCCGGATCCGGTTGATCCGGCGAAAGAGACGCGTCCCCATTGCTTTTTTCCGCAGAGTCCTGCCTTTTCCCGGCCCCTGGATCCCCGGACTCACTACCGTCTTCATCCACCCTGTTCACGGGATTTGTGCGGCCTTCGCCTGCCGTTTGGTCTGGCTTCATTCCGTCTTTCTCTGATGCCCCGCATGGCTTCGTTCCGCCTTCGCCGGCTGTCTCTCCGGCCTTCATTCCGTCTTTCCCCGACGTCCCGCCGGGCTTCGAGCCGCTGTCAACTGCCGTTCCGCCGGACTTCGAGCCGCCTTCGTCTGCTGTCTCTTCCGCCTTTGTTCTGCCTTTACCTGCCTTCTCTTCTTCCTTTCCATCCGCAGCCGGGCCGGTCGCTCCGTCAGAGGCTTCCCCGGAAGCCGCATCTCTTTTTCCATCTGCGGCTGCAAGGCCTGCGGCATCAGCCGGATCCGGTCTGCGCCCTGTGCCTGTCGCAGGCTCCGCAATATTTTCCGCAAAGACGGCCGGCCGGTTCTGTGTTTTCGGGAGTGGAACTGCCTGAACCGGCAGGAGCACCTGCAGAACCAGGGCCCGAAGGCACAGGACCGCGCCAAAGAGGGCCAGGGTCTCTTTCAGGGCAGTCTTCCTGTCTCCTATATCGTTTTCAATATTATTGGTCTCCATATTGTTATTTGCCGCATTGTAGTTTGCCGCATTATAGCCTGCGGCATTGTTTTCGATATGATCTCCGATGTTTTTTTCATGGAGCTCCCGGATCCTTTTTTTGCGAGCGCTGCCTGTCCGGATCCTGAAGATCGTCCTGATATCAAAGAGAAAAAAGAAGATCACTGCCAGCAGCAGAGCCAGGGCTGCCATGGCAAAGCACACCGTCGATGTCAGCCTGAGGATGCCGGGGTCCTCAGCCTGCATGGACTGCAGGTGGCGGGCCCCTTCCGTCAGGCTCCTTTTGCAGAAAATATCCCCTTCGCGGAACCCGAATATGCCGGTGGAAATACCTGTCAGGATACGGTTGTTTCTGTATATTTCATTTCTGACTGTTCTCATTGCTGATCCCTCCCTCCTGTCCTTGCGTTTTCCTTCAAAATCGATGCATTTTCTGCCGTGGTCTGTTTCTTTTTTCCCCTTCTGCGCGGTCATTGTGCCAGGGCCGCCGGGCGGAAGGCTCTGTCTATGGCTTTTTCCGCCTGAAGGACCTTTTTCTCCACCTCTTCGAGCCGCCTTTTGGTATTTTCCGACTGCCCAGCGGCCTTCTTTTTGCCGAGATAGGTCCTGATCTTTTGCAGGGTGCTTCTCATAGATGTCTCGCTCACGCCGTCTGCGGCGTACCGGATCAGGTCGTCGCCCTGCAGTTCCTCCGCGATCCGCTCGCAGACCGCGGCGGGGTAGCCGGTATTGCCGGTCCCGCGTTCCATCTCCTCCAGCCGGCCGGCCATGGTCTCAAAGATCTGCCAGCATTCCCGGTAGCCCCTCTCTATTTCAAAGCTGCGGATATGGGGGTCCTCCCCGCGAAGCTCACCGGCCTCCATCTCCCTGAGGCGGGTATACTGGTCCGCCAGGCTGTACATGACGGCGGCTGTCTCCTGAGCGGGCCCGTCGAGCGCGCCGGCCTGTATGGCATTGCGGAAAAATTCCATGGAAGCCGTCTCGCCTCCCCCTTCTCTGTTAAAAAAGACCGCCATGGCCATCCGGTAATTGAAGTCCGCATAGAGGGCGGGCCTGGTCCTTCGAAGGACCTGCAGGCGGCTGGTATTTTTTTCCGGCCGGCCGCCAGGAGCGCTGCGGGGAGAGCTCAGGATACAGGCCGTTGCGGCTCTGTAGTCCTCATCCGAGATATCCGGGAGGGCCTCCATAGAGCTGATCAGCCGGTTCCAGGCCTCCTCCCGGGAGGGCAGCAGGTCCATGGCCTCTCCGCATGCCTCCGCGGTCTCCGCAAAGCTTTCCGCCTCGCGGGCGGCCCTCATGTGCCTCTCGTAGAGTACCTCCCTGCTGCCGTGCCAGGCTGTCCGGAAAGCAAACCCGGAGATTGCCAGGGCCGCCGCCAGAATAAGGCTTGAAGCAAAGAGCCTCCAATGCAGCCTCCTTTTCCAGATCACCTTGTCATCGCCGTCGTGGACGTGCTCCAGAGCATACATCAGCTCTTCGCAGCTCTGGTAGCGCTCCAGGGGATCCGGCCGGCAGCAGCGGAGGACCAGCTTCTCCAGGCCGCTCCCCCTCAGTTCCGGCAGATAGTTCCCGACTGGCTGCATCTCAAAGCGCAGGAGGACCGGGCTCCTGCCCGTGAGCAGATGAAACATGGTGGCCCCCAGGGCGTAGATATCCGTGCGCCCGTCCGTCTGCCCCATATTTCCAAACTGCTCCGGCGCCGCGTAGCCCCGGGTCCCCAGCCAGGCTGTGTCCTCCTCGCCGGAGTATTTGTATTCCCTCGCAGTCCCGAAGTCGATCAGGGCAAGCCGGCCGTTGGGACGCAGCATGACATTGGCGGGCTTCATGTCCCGGTAGATGACGGGAGGCCTGCGGCTGTGCAGGTAGCCGAGCACATCACAGAGCTGACGCGCCCATTCCAAGACCTTTTCCGCCGGCTGGGGCCCCGCCCGCTCCAGAAGGTCCTGAAGACTCGTTCCCTCGATATAGTCCATGACGATCAGGAAGCAGTCCTCCTGATCGATGACATCGACAATACTGGGCAGGTTGGGATGATCCAGGCGCTTGAGCAGGTCCGTCTCGGCGATCAGCCCCCTCGTGACGGTCTCTGCACCGGGTCCGCCGGTCTTGCGGACCTCCTTGACGGCCCAGGTCTTGTTGGCCCGCTCATTGATGGCCAGGTAGACGGTGCTCATGCCCCCGCGGCCTATCATGTTCAGTATTTTGTACTTTCCATCTAAAAGGGATCCTGTCTGCAGCATGGTATATCCTCCTGTAAAAAATAAGGGTCCGCGCATGGCTTGGGTATATCGCAATGAGCCATGCCGACAGGCTCGCATCCTTCGTCGCACGGCTCCGATGGACGCTCGCTGTCGCGGCATTCGCCGTATGCGTCCAGTCTGCCATCCGTACACTTGAGAGCTCCGCTCTCAGTGTCCGCCTGGCATCCTGTCCGCGCATGGATGTGGGGTTGCCGCAATGAGCCATGCCGACAGGCTCGCGAATCCGCTTCCGCGTTTTCGCTCGCTGTCGCGGCATTCGCCGTATGCGTCCAGTCTGCCATCCGTACACTTGAGAGCTCCGCTCTCAGTGTCCGCCTGGCATCCTGTCCGCGCATGGCTCATTGCTAACGCGCAAAAAAGAAAGCCGGAGCAGTGAACAAACACTGCTCCGGCGGAGAAATCGTCGATTTTTTGTTGTACGGCTTTTTCTTCCCGCAATGCAGGCACGTTCAACCCTTCAGGCAGAGCCTGGAGACATGCGTACAATACACTGTGGTTTAAAGCCGGTTTTTATTATAGCCTCCTCCCGGAGAATAATCCAGTACTTCCGTGGAAAAAAGGGGCAAAAAATTATTTGTGCAAAGTCAAAATTTGGTGTTGACAAAAATCTCTGTCAGTGATAACATATGTCTTGCTGTTGAGGAAACAGCAAGGAAATGTACGTGTAGCTCAGCTGGATAGAGCGTCTGGCTACGGACCAGAAGGTCGCGAGTTCGAATCTTGTCACGTACATTATTATCAGTAAAATCAAGGGTTTTACTGAAGCCGCAACATTTGATTCCGGTGTACACTGGTGTACACCTACAAAAGAAGCACATGTTGGCAGGAGGCAATCGATGAAAATCGGTTGCCTTTTTTCGTTGCATAGACTAATATAAGCATATAAGAACATATATTCTATTCTAATAATTATTTAGATTTGCAGGGGGTGTCCTATGATTATAGATATGATTTACAATCTGCTCTCCAAAAAGAGAGATCAAAAAAGACATGAAGTATATCGGCTCCGGTGGCAGAAGGTAGCCTTGGAGAAGCAGCTTGAGAAGCTGAAAGCACAGGCGGTCGAAAAAGAGCAGTCGGCAGAGGGTGTTAAAAATTAATTTAGATAATACAGGAGGGTTCCCGTCACAGAGAATCCTCCTGTTTGTCATTACATATTGCTCTTCTTCAGATTACATTGCGTGCAGAGCATCTGGCAGTTCTCAGGAACAGTCTTGCCGCCCTTGCTCCACGGTATGATATGGTCGGCTTGCATCTCTCCAAATTCAAATGTCTCTCCACAGAGGGCACACTTATGATTCTGTCTCTCATATGCCGCCAGTGCGTCCCGTCTGTCAAATGCTCTAATGGACAGCTTGCGTTCATCTCCGGCCAGCAGATACTCATAGATACCTGACTTCTTTGTCACATCCTCATCGCCCATTAGACGCTGTATCTCTTCTTCCAGTGCTTTCGGGTCAAGATCAGTGCGCCCCCCGTGCTGATTATAGAACAGCCCCCACGGAAGTCCCTTCATTTCTTTCCGGGTCTTCGGGAATATGGCTTGCGCCCACTCAATCACAGACCGGAAGTAGTTCCATAGTTGTACAGCAGAGGGATCATTCTGGTGCTCAGCCATATATGCTTCTATACTCTTGTTCTCAGCCGCTGATGCCCACGAAAGAGCCGTCTCAAGGTATTCCTGTCGTATAGAAGAACCACGCAGATAATCTCCTGCCAATACAGATGCCGCACAGCCTGTTTTGCTGAAGTATCTCTTTGCGTCAGCCGTCCAGGAACCTGCATATACAGCATTTC
>DGUF01000235.1 GCA_002394525.1 Lachnospiraceae bacterium UBA4317
GAAGGAGGAATAGAATGCCGAAAATCACATTCATGGGAGCGGGATCCACAGTTTTCGCAAAAAATGTGCTGGGGGACTGCATGATGACCCCCGCCCTGGAGGAGAGTGAGATCGCTCTCTATGATATTGATCCCGTCAGGCTCCAGGAGTCTGCTGCCATGCTGGAGGCAATCAACCGCAATAACGGGTCCAAAGCCAGGATCAGCAGTTATCTGGGCGCGGATGCGAGAAAGGATGCCCTGCGCGGCGCCAACTATGTAGTCAATGCCATCCAGGTCGGAGGGTATGATCCCTGTACGATCACGGATTTTGAGATCCCCAAAAAATACGGCCTGAGGCAGACGATCGCGGATACGCTGGGGGTCGGCGGTGTCTTCCGCGCCCTCCGGACCATTCCGGTCATGATGGACTTTGCCCGCGACATGGAGGAGGTCTGCCCGGACGCCTGGTTTCTCAACTACACCAATCCCATGGCCATGCTGACCGGGGCCATGCTGCGCCAGACGGCCGTCAGGACCGTCGGCCTCTGCCACAGCGTCCAGGTCTGTGCCCCGACCCTGCTCAATGAGCTGGGGATCGGCTATGATGACCATGTGCAGGCCAAAATTGCCGGGATCAACCACCAGGCCTGGCTCCTGAAATGCACGCGGGACGGCGTCGACCTTTATCCGGAGATCAAGAGGCGGGCCAGGCTCTACAATGCCGGAAAGCTGGATATCGGGACCTTTGAGGAGCGCAAGAAGCAGATGTCGAACGGAGAGCCCCTTCCGGGACAGTGGGAGGAGCGCATGCGCGAGGAGTATGACCTCTACCAGAAGACCGGCCGCCACGGGGACATGGTCCGTCTGGAGCTCATGCTCCGCTTCGGCTACTATATCACGGAGTCCAGCGAGCACAATGCCGAATACACCCCTTACTTTATCAAGAGAGAGTACCCGGATCTGATCGACAGGTTCAACGTCCCCCTGGATGAGTATCCCCGCAGATGCATCCGTCAGATCGGGGAGTGGAAGGAGCGCGGCCACGAGCTGACCAAAAATCCCACGCTCAGCCATGAGCGGTCCAGAGAGTACGCGAGTTACATCATGGAGGCTATGGAGACCGGCAACCCCGTCCGGATCGGCGGAAATGTCCTCAATACCGGCCTGATCACCAACCTGCCCCAGAATGCCTGCGTCGAAGTGCCCTGCCTGGTCGACCGCAGCGGGATCCAGCCCACCGTGATCGGAGACCTTCCGGAGCAGTGCGCGGCCCTCAACCGGACCAATATCAATGTCCAGCTCATGGCCATCGAGGCTGCCAGGACCCTCAGAAAGGATGCGGTCTATCAGGCTGTCATGCTCGATCCCCACGCCGGGGCAGAGCTCTCGATCGACGACATCGTCTCCATGTGCGACGAGCTCTTTGAGGCCCATAAAGGCTGGATGCCGGAATATCATTGACGGCAGGCAGCGGGCCCTTTTAAAAAAAAGCCTGGCCGGCACTCCGGCCGGACCGGATCCTGCTGAGAGGGCGGGACCGGTCTGCTGAAATGGACGGGCCTGCTGAAACATACAGGTCTGTTGAAATGGACGGGCCTGCTGAAATGCATAAAAAATACCGCTGGAATAATTGCTTTCCGGCGGTATTTATTCTTTTGCTCCGGACTATGAGGTCCGTACGGCGGGGAGAACCCGCCGGCCTCCGTTTTACCGGAGAGATGTTCCGGCCTGCGCGGCCAGTACGGCGGGAAGAGCCCGCCGGCCTCCGTTTTACCGGAGGGGAGAATCAGATGATCAGATGCCGAGCTCCTTCTGCAGAGCGGCGATCATCTCCTTGTACTCCTCATCCTTCAGGAAGACAGGCTCGGGATTGGTGATCGCGAAGCTGCCGCCGAACTCAAATCCGCCCTCATACTTGGGGACGATGTGGAAATGAAGATGAGGGTTGGAATCGCCATAAGAACCGAGATTGATCTTTGTGCAGCCCCAGAGCTTCTTGACGGCTCCGGACGCAGCGGCCAGATCTGCCGCGAAATCGGTGCGCTCCTGATCGGTGCACTCGCAGAGCTCTTTTTTGTGGGCCTTCAGAGCCAGAGCGCAGCGGCCCTTGTGAGCCTGATCCTTGAACAGATACAGCACACCTGCCTTCATCTCGCCGACCTTGAACATGATCGCCTCGCGGCCTTCGTGGTGTTCATCACAGTAAAAGCATCCCATACTAAAAGTCCTCCTGTAAATACAATCCTTATCTGGCAGTTTCTGATGTCTCCCTCCCGCCCGGATGCCGGGATACAGCGGCCTGTCCGCCCGGATACCGGAATGGGATACAGCAGCCTGTCCGCCCGGATGGGCTGTAAATCGGCCGTCCGCCTGTCTCTTCCGGGAACATGGAAGGGAACCAATCAACAACCATTATACACCTATCTGTCCAGTAAAGGATAGACCTGATCCATGTATTTGCCTTCTGTCTTCCGTGTATTTGGCTTCCGAATACCATGTATTTGCCTTCCGCCTTTCACCTATTTACCATCCGTCTTTCGCCTATTTGCCTTCCGTCTATCTCGTATTTGCCTCCGTCTTTCGTGTATCTGCCTCCGTCTTTCGTATATCTGCCCCCCGCCTTCCACATATCTGTCCCCGCACAGGACAAAAGGGTTCGAGGCAAGTTGAAACCAAAGCGAAATTCAGAATTATGTAATAAAAAAGTCCAATAATCCACTTGACAGAATTGTAAGAAGTTGTATACTTCATGTAACTGGAAGATGCCGCGAGAGTATACCGGGTCCCGGAAGGGTGGCGAACACGGATGCCCTTCTGTCAGCAGCGGGCAGACGCCCGCGCTGCAATATCTGCGAAAGACTGCAGAAGAATGGAGGAGTTGTAAAATGACGATCAGCGAGAGAATTTTTGAGAGACTTGCCCAGCTGGGTATGACACAGAAGCAGTTTTCCCAGGAGACAGGGATCCTGCAGAGCACGATCAGCGAGTGGAAAAAGAAAAAGACCAACCCCACCTCGGAGAAGATCATGGTGATCTGCCAGGTCCTGGGTGTGACTCCCGAATGGCTGCTCTCGGGCATTGAGAAGAACGGCTCCAGAAAGAGCAGGACAGACTGGTATGTGGTCGATAAGAATACAGAGCTCGGCCACCTGATCGACGCCTACAACAACATGAGCAGAGAGCGCAGGAGCCGCCTGATCGGCTATGTTGAGGCGATCATTTCCATGGACTGACTGCCCTTCCTGAATATAACCGCCCTTCAAGGAGGGATTCGCGCCAAGAACCGCGTAAAACGCCCCGGGTTTCATGCGGGCCTGAATGGTAACGCCTCGGGTTTCATGTGGGCCTGAACGGCAACACCCCGGGTTTCATGCGGGCCTGAACGGTAACACCGGAAGTCATTTTTTTCGCGGGCGAGGCTGTTAGAATTGACTAATCGCATGAGCACAATGCATAATTGAACGGGAAATTTAAGATATCAAATCGTAGATTTCTATAAAAATTTTCTGATTTGAAAGGAGAAATCAAGATGAAGTACAAATGCAGTGTTTGCGGACACGTTTATGATGAAGAAAAAGAAGGCGTAAAGTTTGCGGATCTTCCGGACGACTGGAAGTGCCCCATCTGCAAGCAGCCCAAGTCCAAATTTGAGCCTGTTGACGAGACTGCCGAGCTGACATGGGCCTCCGAGCACAAGATCGGGATTGCTTCCGACCTTGACGAGGAGATGAAGGACTTCCTCCGCGCTGAATTCGCCGGCGAATGTTCCGAGGTCGGCATGTATCTGGCCATGTCCAGGGCTGCCATCCGCCAGGGCTATCCTGAAGTCGGCGCCTTCTACCGCCAGGCCGCCTTTGAGGAGGCTGACCACGCGTCCCGCTATGCCGAGATGCTGGGTGAGGTCGTTTCCGCTTCCACCAAGGAAAACCTCGAAGCCCGCGTCGCTGCCGAGAACGGTGCCTGCGCCGGCAAGACTGCCTTTGCCAAGAAGTGCAAGGAGATGGGCCTTGACGCCCTGCATGACAGCATCCACGAGATGGCCCGCGACGAGGCCAGACACGGCCAGGGCTTCAAGGGCCTTCTGGACAGATACTTCAAATAATAAAGTGACGGCGGACAGAGGACCTTTCGATTCCGGTCCGTCTTGCTGAAAAATAAAGCCTTCCGGCTCCCGGCCGGGAGGCTTTTCAAATCTCTGCTCTTCATTTATGATTTAAGTATCCGCCAATCAGGACATGACCGGCTCCTGCTGTTTTCACTGACCGCTGACACTTCCTGTTGTTATCACAGGCGACACATCATATATCCGCTCCCGGCTGCGGAAAGCGGAGCTTCTACATAGGGGAAAGCGCATGGCAAATATATTCGACTATCTCGACTGGAGAGGTGACATACCCTTCTCAGTGGATCCCTTTAACGAGGTGGACAACCTCGTGCTGGCAGAACTGGCCTACGTGGACTTCGCCGGCATCGTCCCTCCCTACACACCCGCATCCGGATCCGCGGACAAAGTGGAAGGGCCCGAAAAGAAACAGGAAGCTTCTGCGGAGAGCCCGGAAGGATCCGCGGAGAAACCGGAAATACCCGTGGAAAGGCTGGATGGATCCGTTAGCCCTGCGGAGAAACCGGAAGCCTCTGCGGAGGGCCCGGAAGGATCCGCAGACAAAACAGAAAGCCCCGCGGAGAATCCTGAATCTTCTGTGGAGAGCCTGGAAAGGATCTCAATTAGGGATGTCTGCCGCCGTTACTGGGAAAAACACACGCCTGAGGAGGTCGAAAAGAGCGGCACCCTGTTCTCCAAGGCTCCCCTCCTGCTTGAGAAGCTATGCAGCGGGGCGAGATTCGGCGATATGGAACTGTCGGGATATGCCAATATCATATCCTCACAAAAGAGCGAGCAGATGTCCGCAGTCACCTGTTTTCTCGGAGACGGGACCGTCTATGTGGCTTACCGGGGAACGGATGACACCATGATCGGCTGGAAAGAGGATTTCAGCCTGAGCTTTCTCAGGGAAACTGCAGGCCAGAAGAGCGCCGCCCGATATTTGAACAGATTTCTGCAGGACAGGGAAAGCCGGCTCCGGGTCGGCGGCCACTCCAAGGGAGGAAATTTCGCCGTCTATGCATCCGTCTTCTGCCTGGAACCGGTTCGGAACAGGATCCTCTCGGTCTATACGAACGACGGACCCGGCTTTGCGCCTGAGATCCTCCGGACCAGAGAGTTTAAAGAGATCCTGCCCAGGATCCGGAGCTATGTTCCGGAAGAGTCCGTCTTCGGCCTCCTGTTTGAGACCGGATATGAATCCGGCGTCGTTAAGAGCAGTGAAAAGGGAATCATGCAGCATGATGCCCTCAGCTGGAGGGTCCTCCGGAACCGGTTTGAAAAAGCGGAGAAAGTGGCAGAATCCAGCCGCATCATTGAAAATGCTTTTGAGGACTGGATCAGGGATATGTCCATCGTGGAGAGAAAAGAGGTCGTGGACATCATCTTCTCCACCCTGGCCGAAACCGGCGTGGAAAACCTGTCGGAAATTACCACGGACCAGTTCAGGAGCTTTACGGAGCTGCTGCGGGCCTACTGGGACATGGACGGGGAACACAGACGCCGTCTCCACCAGGCCGCCGGCAGATTGCTGATGAGCGGAGCCAAATCGTTGAAAGAAGAACTGTCCGGAAAGGTCGCCAAAAAGCTGGAGGGGGACCAGGAGAAAAAGACAGCCGGTCTGCTGGACGATGATCCAAAAAAAAGAGCCGGCAAAGGACCGGAGTGCCCGGATCCGGGATCTTAAAGCTGAGACAAAAAGCAAAAATGGCAAAAATGCATGGAGAATGCATGGAGAACCGGAGCAGGACCAGGTGGATCCGGCTCCGAAAAGGGAGCCCGAATAGACAGATAAATCGGGCCTTTTGCACAAAATGACCGGAAATAAAAAACTTGAAAAAAGTGCTTGCAAAGGCCTGGTCGAAGTGGTACTATACATTTCGACGCTGAAAAACAGCAGCACAACAACAGAAGATTTTCCCGCGGGACGGCCGGAAACAGAGACTTCCGAAGATCGGTTCCCAAAAGAAAGTAAAAAAGTTGTTGACATAGCTGACCGGCTGTGATAACATATCGAATGTTGTCGCGCAGGACAAAAACGAGCGGCACAAACAAAAAACGAAGACCTGCCCTGCAGGCTTCGGAACACATTTCCAACCTTATATGAGAACAAGACAGAAATGCAACCCTGAATATATTCCTTATATTTAGAAGCGTTTCCGGGATCATGATCACGGAGATGCAGCGGTCTTACATCTTAAAAGACCGTATCACCAAAAGGTGATGAATGAGGAAATTCGGAAGAACATGAATTGTCGAGAATTT
>DGUF01000188.1:0-2915 GCA_002394525.1 Lachnospiraceae bacterium UBA4317
TTTTTCTTCATGAAACAACCCTGTTCATATCAGGTCAGCCCTTACAGTTCACGCCCCGCCTTTTTCCTTCAGGGGCTCATTGAGCAGGTCCGCTCCGGGCAGGACGAAGAGCCCGTCCCGGATCACCGGGATCTCGGTCCCGTCCTCCAGGACGGCGGCCAGAAGGCCCACCTCCTCATAAGGGATCGTAATATCTGTGTGGCAGCCGAAGTAGGCTTTTTCCGGATCCGTGTCCCTCATGCGGGAGTATTCATTCTCCCTGGCAAAGATCTCCTTACCGTCCGGATTGAAGGTGACGTTGTCCTCCTCATGGGCGTAGCAGGTATCCCCGACCGCAAAGTGGGGGCCGGTCTTTTCCGCGATCAGGATCGGAAGCCGCTCCAGGATCCCCAGGCGGCCGGCCAGGGCGCAGGCGGTCGTGTTGGTGCCGATGGCGCACTCTCCCATAGGCAGGGTCTCGTGATGAAAGAGGATGTTTTCCTCTATATAGCTTCTCCCCTCTTCCGCTGTCGGGAAGCCGCCGCAGCTGTAGTCCGTGACAAGGCCGTCCTCAAAGCGGAGGGCCAGGTCCTCAAAGAGAAGCCCCTCCAGGTAAACCTGAGTCACGTGGAGCAGGCCCCTTGTCCCCTTGAGCTCAGGGGTCGTGAAGACCTCGCCGACCGGGATATTGACGTCCGCGACGCAGTTTTCAAAGATGGTCTGCCGGTCCGGATCCTCAGGGGTCTGGAGCTGCACCACAAGGTCCGTCCGGTTGCCCTTTCTGCCCAGGACATGAATGCTGCGGGCTCTGTCCAGCACGGAGATGATCCGGCCCTGGATCTCCCGGTAGGTCATATAGTCCAGGGTGTTGATGCCGATCACGGCGCGGAAGATCTCCTCGAAGGAGGCGGAGAGGTCCCCGCCCGCGTAGCCGCGGGTGATCTCCGGCACGGGGAAGGCGATGATCGTAAAGCTCCTCTCCCTGCCGATGACAGCTTTGTCATAGAGAAGGTCCGACTGCTGCCGGAAGCGGGCGATCTTTTTCTGCTGGGCCCCCGAAAACCTGGCGCAGGCATCGCGCATGACCGGGGAAAAAGGCCTGTGGCCGAAGGTCTCCATCACGACCGGGCCGGCATAGAGGGCGGTCTCCTCCCCCAGCTCCTTATAGGCGTCCTGGAGGGCCTGCAGGCGGCGGCTGCGCAGGACATCATTGAAAAAGAGGGCCAGGTCCTCCCTGTGGTCATAGCTGTACTGGGGGTTGGGAGAGGTCGTCTCGAGACCTCCGCCTCCCCGGCCCAGGTGCTGGGTGAAGAGGTCCTCCTGGTCTCCCGGGATCACGGCCTCCAGGCCCATGGCTCTCAGATTGCGGGCAGCCCTCGCGGCGACCCTCTCAAAGCCCGCGGGAAAGAGGAGGCCGGCCCGGCGGCGGATCGACAGGTCCTTGCCGGTCACTTCAAAGCCGATCCGGAAGCCCTCGGTCCAGGTATCCGCCATCAGGCCGATGGTCTCCTCATCCAGCTCCTCCAGAAACGCGGCCGCGCCGGTCTCGTTGTCGGAGATCCAGACCCCGTAGCGGTAGAGGAGCCTGGAATCCCCGGCCTGCCAGCCGCCGACGATCCTCTCCGCCGCGCTCCCGCCGACAAGGCTCCGGCGGACCCGCAGCAGGGTCTCCTCCGGCGCGTAGTCCAGGAGGAACTGGCGGATCCGGTCACAGAGCTCCGATGCCGGGGGGAGCAGGGCCGCGGATCCGGTCCCGTCACCATCGCCCGCCCTGTATTCACTCCAGGCCCCGGTGCAGACACAATAGATCTCCAGCAGCAGCTCCATGCGGATCAGAAACCGGTCCGCGTCCCCCTCGTAGACCAGGGGGATCATGCAGCGCAGCTCATAAAAGAGGGCCGCCAGGACCCTGCCGTGATCCTTGCCCAGGACCCCGGCCGCATAGGCGGGATTGGCCCAGCTCCTGTCATAGTTTTCAGGCAGGATATCCTCGTAGAGGGCCCGGTTGGCAGCGGCAAGCTCTGCGGCGGACATCTTTTCAAAGCTTCCGTCCTCCAGGGTCCTGCGCTGGTCCAGAAGGAGCAGGATCCATCCGGCCGCCGCCCTGAAATAAGCCGTGCATGCCGGAGCAGTCTCCTCCTCCGAGGTCATCTGGCGGATCCGGTCCAGAGCCAGACGAAACCTTTCCCCGGAGAGCGTATCCGCTGTATACAGGGCTCCTTCGCCCGCGTCGATCCAGAAATTCATAAACACCTTCCTCAATCAGATGTAAAAGTCCGGCCGCTGGTCATGCAGCAGCCGGACATGTGTATTTTCGTTTTTTATTTGACACCGTATTCGCTGTAATAGGTATCCAGCGCGGCCTTGATCTTGTCGTCGATGATGACCTTTCCATCGATCGGGTGATCATAGAGATACTCAGTCACTTCCTTCATGGAAACGATCGCGTGGGTCGGGAAGCCGTATTTGCGCTTGATCTCCTGCAGGGCGCTGATGGTCCCCTCCTGGCCCACCTCCATGCGGTCCAGAGAGACCATGAGCCCGACGATATCGCAGTCGGCCTGGGCCTTGATGATCGGCACAGTCTCGGCAATGGAGGCACCGGATGTGGTCACATCCTCGATGATCATGACGCGGTCGTCCTCGCGGATCTTGGAGCCCAGAAGGATCCCCTTGTCTCCGTGGTCCTTGATCTCCTTGCGGTTGGCGCAGTAGCGGATGTCCCGGCCGTAGAGCTTGCTGATGGCCATGACGGTCGCGACCGTAAGGGGGATTCCCTTGTAGGCAGGACCGAACAGAACATCGAAGTCCAGTCCGTAGTGATCGTGGATGGCCCTTGCGTAGAACTCGCCGAGCTTGATCAGCTGGGACCCGCTCTTATAGGCTCCCGCGTTCATAAAAAACGGGGACTTCCTGCCGCTCTTGAGGGTGAACTC
>DGUF01000188.1:3011-3153 GCA_002394525.1 Lachnospiraceae bacterium UBA4317
TAAACTCAATAAATTCTTTCTTATATTCTTCCATCAACCATACCTCCCTGTGTGGATAATGATGTAAAAGATGGTGTAAAGTTCAGATGGTGGTCAAGTAAACCTCGACTCGTCAAATTGCACAAACGCCTTGGGCACGCTC
>DGUF01000188.1:3286-4584 GCA_002394525.1 Lachnospiraceae bacterium UBA4317
CAAGGCCCTTCGGCTGTTTGTGCAATTTTACGAGTCTCAGAGCCTTTACAATACTTTTGACCCTTACATCATAAGATAATCATGTCAGCGTTCGGCGAGCGCCTGCCTCAGGTCTTCGATCATATCGATTGCGGCCGCTCTCGAAGCCATGGCGAATCCCTCTTCGCCGTATTCGCGGTAGGCGTCCTTTGTGTGGGCGGCGATGATCCCTCTGGAGGAATTGACGATCGCCCCCAGGCCCTCCTCGTCAAAAAAGGCTGTGAGATCCTTTGCCGAAGCTCCCTGGGCACCGTAGCCGGGCGCCAGGATAAAGGTGTTGGGCATCAGCTTCCTGAGCCGCTCTCCCTGTTCGGGCCAGGTCGCGCCGACCACGGCGCCGACATTGCTGTAGCGTCCGTCCATGGAGTCCTCGCCCCACTCCCTGACCTTTCTGCCGACCAGCTCATACATGGGAACTCCACCCTCCGTGAGGATATCCTGAAATTCCCCGCTGCTGGGATTGGAGGTCTTGACCAGGACGAAAATGCCCTTGTCACACTGATTGCAGACGTCCACAAAGGGCTTGATCCCGTCTGTTCCCAGATAGGGGTTGACCGTGGCGAAATCCACATCAAAGACGGGGACCTCCCTGCCGGCGGCAGCGATCCTGCCGATGTGGGCCTTTGCATAAGAGGCTGAAGTCGAGCCGATATCGCCGCGCTTGACATCGCCGATCACGATCAGGCCCTTCTCTTTGCAGTAGCGGACAGTCCTGTCATAGACCTCAAGGCCCGGGAGGCCAAACTGCTCATACATGGCGATCTGGGGCTTGACGGCAGGCACGAGATCATAGACAGCGTCCACGATCCCCTTGTTGAACTGCCAGATGGCTTCGGCCGCCGTGCGCAGCGCCCTCTCATCCTCTGAAAGTCCCTCCGCCGCGGATACCCTTCCGGCCGCCTCCTGCTGCAGGTGGGCGGGCACAAAGGAAAGGTTGGGGTCAAGTCCCACGACGACTGGGGCGTTTTTTGTTTTAATAGCATCGATCAGCTTCTGGATCATGGTCTCTACTCCGATCATTTTTCTAGGTGCCGCGGAAGGCTTCTTCCGGACACGGGCATAAGCTTCAGGCCATTGCTGTCCACTTTTGAACAGATGACTCAAACCTTTTTAAACATACGGATAAACTGTCCATTCGTCAAGCGGAAAATTTTTGCAGGGCTGAAAATGTTGCAGGGCAAAAAATGTTGTCTGGCAGAATTTTTCAAGGCAGCAGTTTTAACAAGCAAAAATTGCTGCAAAGCAAAAAACGCTGCAAA
>DGUF01000194.1 GCA_002394525.1 Lachnospiraceae bacterium UBA4317
AGCCTCAAGCTCCTCCACCCCTACATGCCCTTCGTGACAGAGGAGATCTTCTGCACGGTCCAGGACAAGGAGGAGTCCATCATGATCTCCGACTGGCCGGTCTGGAAAGAGGAGTACAGCTTCCCCGAGGAGGAAGAGGCCATCGAGACCATCAAGGAGACGGTCCGGGCCATCCGCACGGCCAGAAACGAGAGAGGCGTCGCCCCTTCCCGCAAGGCCAAGGTCATCCTGGTCTCTGAGAACGAAAAGGTCCGCAGGGCCTTCGAGGAGGACAGGCTCTTCTTCGAGCGCCTGGCCTCTGCCTCTGAGCTGGTCCTGCAGGCCGACAAGGAAGGGATCGGAGAGGGAACCGTCTCCGTCGTCCTGCCCTTCGCCACAGCCTTTATCCCGCTGGCCGACCTCCTGGATGTCCAGGCTGAGATCGCCCGCCTGACCAGGGAAAAGAAACGCCTGGAGGGCGAGCTCAAGCGCAGCGCCGGCATGCTCCGCAACGAAAAATTCCTCTCCAAGGCCCCGGCCGAAAAGATCGAGGCCGAGAAGGAAAAGCAGGCCAAATACGAACAGCAGATGGCCGGCGTCGTGCGCGAGCTGGAGGAGCTGGGAAAGCTGGGCTGAGGAGAGCTGTTAGCTGTTAGCTGAAGAGGTACCCCATGATCAATTTTTCCGGGCCGGATTTTATCTTCCGTTTTCTGCCCGTATTTCTCCTGATATACTGCCTGGTCCCGCAGCGGCACAGGGATGCCCTCCTCTTCGGGGGAAGTCTGGTCTTCTACGCATCCGGAGCCCGCTTCTTTGTGCTGCTCCTCCTGGGACTGGTCTTTGTCAATTATATTTTCGGAGAAGCTCTGTGGGTCATGCCCGGACGGACACACAAGCCCTACCACCGGCGGCTTCTGACCATGATCGTTGCCTTTGACGCCGGGGTCCTGATCCTGTTCAAGATCCTGGCCCTGACGGTCAAGGCCTCCCTGCTGCCGCTGGGACTGAGCTTTTATATTTTCAAGATGATCTCCTACCAGGCGGACCTCTATCTGGGGAGGATCCGCAAGCGGCCCGGGTTCGCGCAGACGGCGGCATATTTTACCATGTTTCCCCAGATCGCCCAGGGCCCCATCATGCGCTTTGACCAGGGCTGGATCGACCGGCCCTCCAATGTCCGCCGCAGGCTGGAGTATGTCGACAGGACCATCACTCTGCAGAAGGTGGAGGACGGCGTGACCTTTTTTGCCATGGGACTGGGGATGAAGGTCATGATCGCCGACCGGCTGGGGATCCTGTGGAATGAGATCGTCAAGATCGGCTTTGACAGCATCTCGACCCCGCTGGCCTGGCTGGGCGCCTTCGGCTATTCCCTCCAGCTCTATTTTGATTTCTGGGGCTACTCCCTGATGGCGGGAGGCCTGGGCCTGATGCTGGGCTTCCGCTTTATCCAGAACTTCATCCACCCCTACGCGGCCTGCGGGATCGCGGATTTTTACAGAAGGTGGCACGCGACCCTGGGCAGCTGGTTCCGCGATTATGTCTATATCCCCCTGGGGGGAAGCCGCGGCGGCCCCCTGCTCACCATCCGCAACCTCCTGGCCGTCTGGCTCCTGACCGGCTTCTGGCACGGGGGCACGATCAACTTCGTGATCTGGGGACTGGTCCTGGGCCTCTTTATCATCTGGGAAAAGTTTGTGATCGGGGGCCTGATCGAGAGGGTTCCCCTGATCGGCCATCTCCACGTGATCCTGGTGATCCCCCTGACCTGGGTCATCTTTGCCATCTCCGACCTGAAGGAGCTGGCGGCTTATTTCTCCCGTCTCTTTCCCTTTTTCGGGGCCGGGACTGCCGTGAACAGGGGGGATTTTTTCAAGTATCTGGGGATCTACTGGCCCTTCTTCCTGGCCGCCCTGATCCTGTGCCTGCCGGTGACCTACAATATGCTGGTGTGGAAGCGCAAAACAGTGCCCGTCGTGGTCCTGCTTCTGATCGTTTTCTGGGTCAGTGTCTACTTCGCGTCCATCTCCGCCGGCAATCCCTTTATGTATTTCAGCTTCTGACCCTGTTTTGATCCGGTCATGATATTTTTATGATTTTATTATGATAAGATTTCTTCAAATGATCCTGAAGAGGGCACCGCTCCTGGCGGCCGTCCTTCTGATCTGGATCCTCCTGAGCGCCCTGGCGCTTCTTGGCCGCGGCCGCGGCTACCGCGCATATAAAGAGGATTTCGGCAGGCATCCGGCTGTCTCTGTTGTCATGCGCGGAATCCACGACCATGTTTTTCCCTGGTCAAAGACGGACGGGGAGGAGACGGCCGGAGACAGAGGGGACGCAAAGACAGGGGACACGGAGAAAAATGAGGAGACTCAGGAGGCCGGGTCTGAGGAAATTGGTCGGACCGAAGAGAGCGCCGGTCAGGATGCTTCTTTGAAAAAAGAGATGAAAAAAGAGACGAAAGAAGAAACGAAAGAAGAGACCGGAGAAAGCAGCAGCGAGGACAAGGCTGCGAAACAGGAGACGGACAGCGAAAAGAACAAGGAAGAAGATAAGGAAAAAGAGACAGGGACAGAAGACAAAAAAGAAGAAACAAAGACCTGGACGATCCCGGAGACGACCTGCAGCAAGGTCGTGGGCGCAAAGGACTACGGCGTCGCCGAGGACAGATACCTGTCCCCGAAGGGGACCAGCTTCAACACGGACAAGGAGGGACTCTTTGCTCCCGACGGAGTCTTCTATAACCTGCAGAAGGTGGATGACAAGTATTTCGCGGATGCCCTCTTTGTGGGGGATTCCAGGACAGTCGGCCTGTATGAATACGGGGACATGGCCTCCGCGACCTCCTTCCTGGCCCGGGAGTCGACCACCATCTATGACCTTTTTGATGACAGCGAGATCATGGACTATACCCCCCGGGGGAAAAAGACCACGGAAAGGACCCTCAGGGACCTGCTCTCCAAGGCAAAGTTCCGCAAGATCTATCTCTCCGTGGGCGTCAATGAGCTCGGGATCCCCGACACGGAGGACTATTACAAGGAGTACCGCAAGGTGGTCCGCAGGATCAATAAGCTTCAGCCCGAGGCCATCATCTATATCCAGGGCATCATGCATGTCTCAAGGGCCAAGAGCAGCTCAGACCCTGTCTTCAACAACACCGCCATCGTGCAGAGAAACAAGGCGATCGCCACTCTCGCCAATGGCAGGAATATTTTTTATATCGACATGAACGGCGACCTGTGCGACAAAAACGGGGATCTCAGGGATGAACTGACCGGGGACGGCATTCATCTGAAGGCATCCGCCTGCTCCCTCTGGCACACCTTCCTGCTGGAGCACGCGATCGTCGTGCCCGACTAAGGAGACCGGCCGCCGGGGCCAAAGGACCGGAAGGCCTTTTGGAGGATTCGAAGAATGCCGGTGGACCGGGAGCCGCCGGAGGATCCGGTTCAGGAGAAAAGACAGCTTATGCGGCAGATGGAATTCAAGATGGAAAGGGAGGGGCTTCTCACGGAGGGACAGAAGGTCACAGTCTCCGAGGGGCTCCTGCCCAGCAACTATTACTATACGATTGACCCCTCTCTTGCCATGAGCGGCAATTATCCCTTCCCGGAAAGGCTCCTTGCCAGGGAGGGGACCGTGACCGCCGTGCGCGAGAATGAGAGAGGCTTCTATGTCACGGTGGAGTTTGATACGGAGGAGACCTGAGCATTGAACACACGCATGCCACTGAAAAATGCCCTGATCC
>DGUF01000022.1 GCA_002394525.1 Lachnospiraceae bacterium UBA4317
CGATACTTTTGACCTTTACATCATTTAATTGTTCATTTTTAAAATGAGGGGTTTTACTTTCCTTTCAGTCCGCGGGTCTCTCCGAAAACCGCAGGTCTTATTCCTCGCCATTCACTCCGCAGGGGCTCCGGAGACCGCAGGTCTTATTCCCCGCACCGGCTCCGGAGCTGACCCAGCGCGGCGGCCTTGTCGGGGCTGCGCATCAGGGTTTCTCCGATCAGGACGGCGTTTGTCCCGTTCCTGTAGAGGACACCCACATCTTCGGCATCGCGGATCCCGCTCTCGGACACATAAATCCTGTCGGCGGGGACCAGGCTGCGCAGGCGCACGGAATTTTCGATATCCACTTTGAAGGTGCGCAGGTCCCGGTTGTTGACTCCGATGATCCCGGCTCCGGCTGCCAGGGCGCGCCGGATCTCCGTCTCATCGTGGGCCTCCACCAGGGCCGACAGGCCCAGCATATGGGCTGTCTCCAGATACTCCCGGAGCTGTCTGTCATCCAGGATGGCACAGATCAAAAGGACAGCCGATGCACCCAGAAGCTTTGCCTCATAGATCATGTAGGGATCCACCGTAAAATCCTTGCGCAGGCAGGGGATACGGACCTGCACGGCGATCTCCCGCAGAAACCTGTCCTCCCCCTGAAACCATTTGGGCTCTGTCAGGACGGAAACTGCTGACGCCCCCGCCGCCTCATAATCGCGGGCGATCTCCAGATAAGGAAAGTCCTCCGCGATCGTGCCCTTCGAAGGTGAGGCTTTTTTGCACTCGCAGATAAAATGCATACCGGGTCCGGAAAGCGCCTTTTGGAGGGGAAAGCCGGTCGCGGGATCCGTGTCTGCCTCTAGGGCCAGGGCCTGCGCCCGGATCTCCTCCAGAGGGCGTTCCTTTTTCCGGCAGGCGACACGAAAACGGGCATATTCAGCCAGCTGATTAAGTATAGAAGCCATCTGTTAATCCTTTCCTGAGAGAGTCAGCGGGAGCAGCGGGGACGGTGAGTCACTTTGTTACCTCCCCGGTGACTCTGTTTTTCCTTTCCCGGAGAGCCAGCGGGAGAAGCGGGGGCAGACCAGGTCACTCTGCTGCGTCCCCCCGGCGGCCCGCGTCCCCGGAGATTCCTGCAATTGAGTCATTCTGTTACGCCCCCGGTGACTCACCCGGTGACTCACAATGCCTCATTGGAGGCGGCGATATAGGCATCCAGAAGGGCCAGGGCTTTGCCGCTGTCGATGATTTCAGCGGCCATTTTGACGCCTTCCGCGATCGAGGGAGCGGCTCCGCCGGCGTAGAGTCCGCAGCCGGCGTTGAGAAGGACAGATGTCCGGCGGGCGTCCGTGATCTTTCCTCCAAGGATGTCACGGGTGGTCTGCGCGTTTTCGGCGGGGCTCCCGCCGAGGAGCTCGTCCTTGGTCCCGCGCGCCAGGCCGAAGTCCTCCGGCGCGATCGTGGTCGTGCGGTAGAAGCCGTCCCGGAGCTCACAGACCGTCGTGGGGGCGGAGGCAGAGACCTCGTCCATCCTGTCCTGGCCGTAGACGACGAGGGCATGGCGGACGCCGAGGGAGTCCAGGACCTTGGCGACCGGTTCCACGAGGTATTCGTCATAGACACCCAGCAGGAAGTATTCCGGCCTTGCGGGATTGGTGAGGGGCCCCAGGATGTTAAAGACGGTCCGGAAGCCCAGCTCTCTGCGAATCGCGCCGACGTATTTCATGGCGGCGTGATATTTCTGGGCAAACATGAAGCAGAAGCCGACCTCGGAGAGCAGCTTTCTGCAGAGGTCCGGATCCTCCTGGATGTTGGCGCCCAGGGCCTCCAGGCAGTCCGCGGTGCCGCACTGGGAGGAGGCGGCGCGGTTGCCGTGTTTGGCGACCTTGACGCCGCCGGCGGCAATGACCATGGCCGATGTGGTGGAGATATTGAAGGTGTTGGCATTGTCCCCGCCTGTTCCCACGATCTCAAGCACCTTCATGCCCGGATGGTCAACGGGCGTTGCATGACTGCGCATGGCGACCGCGCAGCCGGAGATCTCATCAATGGTCTCCGCTCGGGTGCTCTTGGTGGACAGGGCCGCCAGAAAAGCGGCGTTCTGAGTGGCCGTTGTCTGCCCGCTCATGATCTCGTTCATGACAGTCTGCGCCTCCTCGAATGTGAGGTCCTGTTTCGTGACGATCTTGCTAATGGCTTCCTTGATCATTTCCAATCTCCTTTTCGGCTGCTTTTGCTGTGTCTGTTTTTACACGGGGCTCTCCTCTGCCGTCCTTTTCCCGGTTCCTCCTCCATACGCAAAAGTCCCCGGCAGAGTGGATCCTTAAAAAAAGAATCACCCTGCCGGGGACGTAACAGCCATCTCTCATCATGGTGTCCGCGGTGCCACCCCGGTTCGCGCGCATCTCCGGATCCTGTGATCCTGTGGCAGACTGCGGTCTGCAGACAGGAAAATCACAGTGAAGATTCGGAAAAAGAAGAGTCGGAAAGCCTTACATAAAAAGAGCCCCGGAAATCGGGGATCTGCTTTTCATGCCCGTAACATCATCCTCCCGGCAGGAGGAGAGCCAGCAGGCCTGCCTTGAGCCATTGCGCACGCTCTTTGCGGAATTCCAGCAAATTCCCGGCAACTGACGTATGCCCTCACGTCGTGTCATACTTGGCCGATGGTCTGATGCTCTCACGATCTCCGATTGCTCTCCGATGATCAGCCTTTCAACACGCCCTCCGCGGCCCATTATTCGCGTCAGCATACCATCCGGCTCTCACCTGCCCGGACTCTCTGTGGGTGCCCTTCGCGTTTTACTTCCGCATCAACGGTTTGTTTTTAAAAATATGAAATTTAGTATATTAAAGCGCATTTTTTCATGAATGTCAAGTGGAGTGTGCCTTTTTATGATTATTATTGTTACAGTTCAGACCCACCTGAAACGCGAGGCGTTTTTGAGCGGTTTTCAGCGAAAAAACCCGAGTTTAACGGCGTTCAGCGGCGCGTAAGCGCATTGGAATCGCTGAACGCAGCGTTACATGTTCACGCCCTTCGAAGGGGCGTGAACTGTAACTTATTATTTACCGCTTTACAGTTATGAGCATGAAAACACACGCCACATAAAAAAAGCCGGCGGAGGTGCAGCAGGGACGTAAAAATGAATCAATCACTTACGTCCCCGCCGACGCCCCGCTGGCTCACAGATTTCTCAGGGTCACGAGCTGGTACATATGGTAGCCCACCTGGATGGGGGTGGGCATGAGCAGGTCCGCGGCAGTCTCGAGCAGGACCTTTCTGCGGAGCCGGGCCTTGACCTCGGGGCTCAGCTTCCTGCGGCTGAGTTCTTCGTCACCGATTGTCTCCTCGAGCTGCTCCGCGAACATTTTCACGTTGTCGAAGTGGAGCGCACGGAGCTTGCGGAGGATGGTCTCCCGGTCGCCCTGCCAGGAGAAGGAGACGCCTCCGGAGGCCGGATAGAGCCGGACATCGGAGATGCCCTTCAGATGGCTCAGGGCATAGTGCAGCACCTGTCCCTGGGCAGGGCTGAAGCGGCCTCTGAGCAGGCGCAGCCGCATATAAGAGCTTGTTTCATGCCGGACAACAAATTTCATTTTCCTCTCCCTGTCATTTCTTTTTTATGCCTTTTTGGCCTGTGCCTTCGCCTCGAAGCGGGCACGGTCCACGACGGCGCGCACGTGGGTGCCCTCGCCGATGAGGCCGGCCTCGTCAAAGCAGGCCACCTTAAAGGTCAGGACCTTTCCATTCGGGGCGACTTCCGCCAGTTCAGTCTCAATGCGGACCTCCATCCCTTCGGGAGTCGCCGCAACATGGGAGACATTGACGGATATGCCGACTGTCGTCCTGCCCTCTTCCAGCTCCGGCTGGACGGACATTGCGGCCGTGTTCTCGATCTGCGCGATCATGCAGGGGGTCGCGAACACATTGACGAGGCCGCTGCCCACTCTGGATGCCAGCTGGTCCGCCGTCACGACAAAACTCTTCTCCCCCTTGATTCCTGCCTGAATAGCCATTCTTCCTCTCCTGTCTGTATTTGTAAGTCTCATGATTTATAAGGCTCGCATGGCTGCCGAGAAGTCCCGGAATGCGCGGGCCGGTTTATGGCCCCGCCCAGGAATTCCTGCGCAGTGCTGTCCTGCCGCTTTATGGCCCCGCCCGCGGCTTCCTGCGGGGTTCTGCTTTCCCATCGCGGGCCGTTTTTTTCAGATCATATAGTACCAGGTGTCATCCGTCCTGGAATCGTGGACGGTCTCCTCCTTGTCCGGGATGTATCCCAGCTCGGTGTCGTCGTCCTTGTTGAGGATGACCAGCTCCTGGGTCTTGACGCTGATGCGGGTGCCGGGCTTCACGGAGCTCGTGATGAAGACGTTGGACCCGATGACCGAGCCCTCGCCGATGGTCGTCTCACCGCCCAGTATGGAGGCGCCGGCGTAGATCGTGACATTGTCCTCGATCGTGGGATGGCGCTTGGCCCCCTTCAGGCGCTGGCCGCCGCGGGTCGAGAGCGCGCCAATGGTGACGCCCTGGTAGACCTTCACGTGATTTCCGATGATCGAGGTCTCGCCGACGACGATGCCCGTGCCGTGATCCATAAAGAAGTACTCGCCGATCGTGGCGCCGGGATGGATGTCGATCCCGGTCTTGGAATGGGCGTACTCCGTCATCATCCTGGGGATGAGCGGGACCCCGAGCAGGAAGAGCTCGTGGGCGACACGGTTGATCGTGCTGGCCAGAAGACCCGGATAGCACAGGACGATCTCGTCAATGCTGAAGGCCGCGGGGTCTCCCTCATAGGAGGCCTGCATGTCCGTATTGACCAGGGCGCGGATCTTGGGGATCCTGTCCAGAAAATCGATGGCCAGTTCCTCCGCCGACATCTTGAGCTCATAATCCGTCTCCGCGGCGTACTCCTCCTTGAAGCGAAGGGCGATTGCGATCTGCTTCTGCAGGTTGTAGATCACATCCTCGATCACCACCGCGATCCGGCTGTCGTAATTGTAGCTGCGGAACTCCTTGGGACGGTAGTAGCCGGGAAAAAGAATGTGGAGCATCTTGTTGACTATGTCAACGACCGCGTCGCTGTCCGGCTGGTTGAAGACATTCATGTTGTCGATGTCCCGCCCGTTCTGGTAATCCTGCAAAATATGGTTGGTCACTCTCTGGATCCTGTTGGATATATCTTTTCTCATAGCTTTCCGCTCCTGCCCTGGTCAGGCCTCACTCACTGCATGCTGCCATGGTCCGGCCTCGTTCACTGCATGCTGCCATGGTCCGGCCTCATTCATTACATACGGCCACGCTCCGGTGCCTGTATACAAACAAAAACATAGCTGCACGATTCACCTATGCTTTTACTGCCTGATTAAAAATATACCATATTTCCCCTGTCCCGACTATGCTGTTTTTCCCAAAAGATCAACCTGGAAAACCATGCGGCCTTCCCGAATTGCGGAAAACGAAAACGCACCAGGCCCCTGCGCCCTTCCGGCTTGCGGAAGGCGAAAACGCACCGGGTCCCTGCGCCCTTCCGGCTTGCGGAAAGTGCAAAACGCGCCGGACACCCGCGGCCTTCGGCCCGCGGAAGGGCACAGCCTGCACCTGGCATCCGTGCCCCTTCCGGCCCGCGTGGGCATAAAAAACCTCCGAAACACAAGGTTTCGGAGGCTCTGTATATCTCTTTGATTCCCGTCGGGGACCACCCTTCCGGGAAGCACCTGTCTTTTGCCTGTTCTGCAGCGGACTGAAATTATCGCTTGGAGAACTGAGGTGCGCGGCGGGCGCCTTTGAGACCGTACTGAACAGATATCGAGCTCTGAAACCCTTGATATTACTGCGTTTCGAGCGATGACCGATTTTTTTGTCTCAGCCATTAACTACTTCTTTTTTCTCGTCACTGCCCAGTCTTAGCCCCGGACTCTGATTTAGAAGGCTTTTTCAATGCGCTGTTTACCACGGATGAAAGCTCTTCGGGCTTATTATACTTAGCCTTAGCGTAGATGTCCATAGTGACCTTACAAGTACTGTTTGTATCCTTGCT
>DGUF01000055.1 GCA_002394525.1 Lachnospiraceae bacterium UBA4317
TGTGAACTTCCTTAAAAATTAACTCTCAATCGTTTTTCTCAGGTTCAGCCTCTAGGAATTTGATGATCTCCTCATAGGTGCGTTTGCTTGTTGCCAGGCGTTTGAGGATATCTTTTCGATGTTCCTCATCCCTGAGTTTGTACAGTCTCTCGAGTTCATCGACAGCGGCATCATATTTGTCTTTGGCTCTGGAGACCACAAGTTTCTGTGCTTCGATTTTGTCATCGATAGTTATGCGGGTACGTTTTCTAGCCATTATGATGCCTCCTCTTCGATAGACTGCAGGTCAGTACTGATACCGGACGCCTGTTCCCGGATATTTGATTCAGTCAGATTAAACGCTTTCAGGATATCTTTCTGCACAGCACTTAGAGCATAGTTGAGTCGATAGTTATGATCAGGCTGTCTGATGATCTCGATCTTCTCAAGCTCCCTGATGGCAGCAGGGACCGTAAGATAGTTCATTTTATGCTTGCCATGTGCCATATGTTCCTTGAGCAGTTTATAAATACGGTTTCGTATTATAAGCGCGACAAATTCAATAAATATCTTTGCATGGAACGATTCGTTGGAATACACCCTTATACTCTTGTTTCCAAGATAGGATTTGTCCCCTCGGAACAGTTTCTCTGATGCGTCCCTGCCTTTATAGAGGTCGATCGCCTCCTCCGCAGTCATTTTTTCAGAGGTGATGATGACAAAGTATCCGCACAGGCTGATCTCCTCATCGATGACATCGTAGCGCTCGCGGCCGTACATGAATTTTTCATCCGGCTGCCCCTTGTGCCAGTAGATCAGGTCAAAATATTTGCTGAAGCCGCTTCCAAGGGTGAGCTTTTTTCCGGCATGTTCCTGAAGGTAGAGTGACATTTTGTCGATCTTCGCCTCCAGCGCTTCACGTTCGGCATTCTTTCTGCGGTCACTGTAATAAATGTGGAAATACCTATTATCCTGGTCGGATGGATACAGCTGTTTCTTTATTGTTAACCCGCTGACTTTATACTCCCGGATGCTGCATTGGCGCCTGTCCTCAAATTTTCCTTTGCATTCCAGGACGATCTCCCGGACAAGGTCCTTCATGCCCTTCATCATGATGACAAACTCGTAACCGCATTTGTCCATGTAATGGATGTTTTCCTTACTGAAGTAGCCTCTATCAAGGATAAAGCCTACATTACGATATCCGTAGCCTTTTACTTTTTCAAGCATCAGCTGCAGCTGGGAAACATCCACAATGCTGCCCGGATATTCTTCGTAAAACAATGGCTCGGAGTTGTCCCGGTCATATGCGATGGAAAAATTGAAAACCGGCACCCCCTGATCATCCTTGGGATGGCCAAACTCGACAAAATCAATCTCTCCCGCCTGGCTGTTTTTATTTGTGGAGTCATAAGAGATATAGATCTTTTCCCGGTGGTCTCTGCGCTCATTCCATTCATTCTGGAACGCTATGCTCTGATCCCTGGTGATGCCGTTTATAAAATCAGACACCTTTGAGTCGCTGTAGACCTTCATTGCGTCTGTGAACAACGGATGGTTGAATGCGTAATCCGGATAATACTGGCCGGCATTATTCTCACAGATGATTGCGTAGGCGGCCAGATCCAGAAACAGTCCGCTATCCTTCCCAATCAGACGGCCGATGATCTCATCCAGATGATACTCTGTCATCACCTTCCTGATGACAATAAAAGAGCCAATGCGAAGGCAGTCACTGCGGTATGCGAAACTCAGTTCATCCGGGAGAACTGCCTCAGGAAAGTATTTCAGGTAGTTGCTGTTTGGATACATCATATCCGGATTATCATCGTCGATCTTTCCGATTGAAGTATTCTTCGGCACAGTGTATTTTTTATCAGCGTCGTATTCCCGGCCATAGGCAAAGTAAACGTAAGTGGTCCCTTTGATCTTCTTGCGACTGATACCTTTTACAAAATCCGGTATTTTTACCGTTGATTTCATGTACATATATCACCTCTTATAGAGAGTTAATTAACACTCTATAAGAGTACCATATGTGGCCTGAAAATGCAATAAATACACTAGAAAATGGGCGTAAAACTGGGCATTTACAGCAGTATCCTGGTGATAGCCCAGTGGATGAGAGTTAATTATCAAAGAAGTTCACGTTGATATACCTGCACCGCCTGTCTCCTCCCGGGGACAGGCGATGTGTCTGCATATGGGTTAGCTAACGCAAACCAAGAGGCGTTAGCTAACACGTTCCCAAAATCCTACCATTTTCTCGAAATCCGACCATGTAAAAGTAAAAAGATACGAAAAGTAAAAGGATACGAAAAGTAAAAGGATACGAAAAGTAAAAGGACACGAAAAGTAAAAGGACACGAATAGTAAACAGCTACGAATAGTAAAAGTCTGCTTTGGAAGGAGGTTTTTTATGGATGCAAAAAAGAATGCCCCGTCCCCCATGGCCTGGGTGCTGGGGCAGACCGGTGATCACGGGGGCCAGTATGTGTGCAGCGTGGTCCTGGCCGTCATCGGTGTGGTTTTTTCGGTCGCGCCCTACTTTGTTGTGGTCGGCGTCGTTCAGGGCCTGATGGGAGGGGAGAGGGATTTCTCCTTCTATATGAACCGCTGCCTGATCATGGCGGCCCTCTGGCTGGGCCGGGTCCTCTTTCACGCCCTGTCCACGGCGACCAGCCACAGGGCGACCTTCGCGGTGCTGGGAGAGATCCGCAAGCGCTGCACGGAGAAGCTGGCCCGCATGCCCCTCGGGGCGGTCCTGTCGCAGAGCAGCGGGGCCCTGAAAAACACCCTGATCGAGCGGATTGACAGCATCGAGACGACCCTGGCCCACATCGTGCCCGAATTTACGGCCAACCTCCTGGTGCCGGTCCTCATCGAGATCTATATCTTTACGATTGACTGGCGGATGGGCCTGGCCAGCCTGGTCACGGTGCCGGTCGGCATTTTCTGCTACGCCCTCATGATGCTGGGAAGCGGTGATTTCTACCAGCACACGATCACGGCGACCAAGGCCCTCAATGACACCGCGGTGGAATACATCAACGGGATCCAGGTCATCAAGGTCTTCGGCAAGACGAAGAGCAGCTACGAGCGCTTTGTCCACGATGCCTACGAGGCGGCCCACAGCTTCATCGACTGGATGCGGGCCAGTATCCTGCCCATGACCTTCGCCATGGTCGTCATGCCGGCCACCATGGTCTCAGTCCTCCCGATCGGCGGACTCCTGGTCAGGAGCGGGAGCCTTCCGGCAGAGGATTTCGTCATGGTCATCATCCTGTCGGTCGGCCTGATCACCCCCCTGGTCACTCTCATGAGCTATTCCGACGACCTCCGCACCATGGGAACTATCTTCGGCGAGGTGCGTGCCATCCTGGACGCGCCGGAGATGGAACAGCCGGATCCGGCTGAGGTGCCTGCGCTGCCGGAGAGAAACGACCTGGTTCTGGAAAATGTGCGTTTTTCCTATCTTGCAGAACCTGATAAAGGTGAACGTGCAGAAGAAACAGATGGAAATACAGAAAACGGAAATACAGGATCCCCGGACACCGAGGTCCTGCACGGCATCTCCATGAAGATTCCGGAGGGGAGCTTCATCGCCCTGGTCGGCCCCAGCGGCAGCGGCAAGTCCACCATCGCCCGCCTGATCGCCTCCCTCTGGGATGTGACCGGGGGAAGCATCACTCTGGGCGGGACCGATATCCGCCAGTTCCCCCAGGATGCCTATGCGGACCGGGTGGCTTTTGTCTCCCAGGACAATTATCTCTTTAACATGACAGTCCGTGAGAACATCCGCCTGGGCCGGCCCTCCGCGACGGACGCGGAGGTGGAGGAGGCCGCGAAGCAGTGCGGCTGCCACGACTTTATCATGGGCCTGGAAAAGGGCTACGAGACCCTGGTCGGGTCCTCCGGCGGGCATTTGTCCGGCGGCGAGCGCCAGCGGATCTGCATCGCGCGCGCCATGCTCAAGGCGGCCCCGGTCGTCATTCTGGATGAGGCGACGGCCTATACCGACCCCGAGAACGAGGCCGTCATTCAGCGGTCTGTCTCGAAGCTGACGGAGGGAAAGACCCTGATCGTCATCGCCCACCGGCTGAGCACGGTCGTGGACGCGGACCGGATCTATGTGATCAGGGACGGCCGCATCGAGGAGGAGGGAAGCCACACCGGCCTGCTCGACCGGCACGGCCTGTATGAAAAGATGTGGAAGGCCCACATGGAGGTGAAGGATAATGGTTAAGATCATCCGCCGCTTTTTTGCCTTCTGCGGAGAGGAAAACCGCCGCAGATTCCATTTATCCATCCTGCTGGGTGTCCTGCAGGCCTTTTTCGAGGCATTGAAGATCCCGGCCATCGCCTGTATGGTCCGGGCCCTCCTGCGGGGAAATGTGACTTCGCAGGACATCCTGATGTCCTTCGGCATCATGGCCCTGTCCATCGTCGGCGCGGGCCTGGTCAAATCAAAGAGCATGATGCTGCAGACCGAGGGCGGGTACGACACCTGTGCCCGCAAGCGGGTGGAGATCGCAGAGCACATGCGCTACCTGCCCATGGGCTATTTCAACGAGAATTCCCTGGGCCAGATCATCTCGGTCACGACCAATGTCATGGAAAATCTGGAGAATGTCGCGACCCGCGTGATCATGATGGTCTGCGAGGGCCTTCTGACCACCTCCCTGATCATCGTCATGCTCTTTCTGTTTGACTGGCGCATCGCCCTGGTCCTCTGCGCCGGCTTCGCGCTTTTTCTCTTTGCCAACAGCTTCCTGCAGAAGGCGGCTGCCTCCATGGCAGGCCGCAAGCTCGATGCCGACGAGCGCCTGGTCGAGAAGGTCCTGGAGTACCTGCAGGGCATGGCGGAGGTCAAGGCCTACCACCTGACCGGCGAAAAGAGCCGGGAGCTCAACGAGGCCATTGCCGTCAACGCGCAGATTAATACGGACATGGAAATGAAGCTGGTCCCCCGCATGACGGTCCAGAGCTTCATCGCCAAGCTGACCGGCGTCTGCATGGTCGCGGCCGCCTGCCGCTTTTACTGTGACGGCACCATGGACGCCCTGACCGCCATCGTCATGGTGATCTCGGCCTTCATCGTCTACGCCAGTCTGGAGTCGGCGGGCAACTACTCCGCCCTCCTGCGGGTCGTGGACGTCAGCGTCTCCAGGGCGCAGGAGATCCTGGACACTCCCCAGATGGACATCTCCGGAGAACGGATCAGGCCTGATACCAGGGACCTCGACGCCGAGGGCCTGGAATTTTCCTACGAGAAGCGCAGGGTCATCGACGGCATTTCGGTCCATATCCCCGAGAAGACCACCACGGCCATCGTCGGCCCCTCCGGCGGAGGCAAGACGACCCTGGTCAACCTTCTGGCAAGATTCTGGGATACGGACGCCGGCCGGGTCTCCCTGGGCGGCAGGGACGTCCGGGACTACGACATGGACTCCCTCATGGAGAACTTCTCCTTTGTCTTCCAGAACGTCTATCTCTTCCATGACACCATCGCCAATAACATCCGGTTCGGCCGGCCTGAAGCCCCCATGGAAAAGGTCATCGAGGCCGCGAAAAAGGCCTGCTGCCACGACTTTATCATGGCTCTGCCGGACGGCTATGAGACCGTGATCGGCGAGGGCGGCGCCAGCCTGTCCGGCGGCGAAAAACAGCGCATCTCCATCGCCAGGGCCATGATGAAGGAAGCCCCCGTCATCTTCCTCGACGAGGCCACCGCCAACGTCGACCCCGAGAACGAAAACGAGCTCATGCAGGCCATCCGGGCTCTGACCGACGAGAAGACTGTCATCATGATCGCCCACCGCCTCAAGACCGTCGAGGGCGCCAATCAGATCCTGGTCGTGGACCATGGACAGATCGTCCAGCGGGGCAGGCACGAGGAACTCATGGAGGAGGACGGCATCTACCGCAGCTTTATCAGCGACCGCCGCGAGGCCGCCGGCTGGAAGGTCAAGGCCTCGTAAGCAGACAGCAAAAACACTTCGAATTCAAGCCGGCCTGAACAGCTGTCAATACATTCTTCATCGCGGACAGAGACAGAAAAGCAGGTGGGAAAGCATCTGCTTTTTTGTTATACTGGGAGTCAACGGGGACGTAACAGTCTGATTCATTATTTATCAGGGATGAAAACCACCGGGAACGTAAAAGTTTGATTCGCAGGAGGAAAACAGGATGTCGGCTTTATTGGATATCATCAAAGGCAGAAAGAGTGTCAGGACCTTTGACGGAAGAGAACTTACTGCAGAAGACCGGGCAAAGTTGGAAGCATACGCCGCACAGATCGGTGATCCCTTTGGCATCCCCGTTCAGTTCGTTTTTCTGGATGCCGGGGAGTACGGCCTCTCCAGCCCCGTCATCGCCGGAGAGAAGCTCTATGTGGCGGGCAAGGTGGAAAAGAAGCCTTATGCAGATGTCGCCTTCGGTTATGCCTTTGAAAAGCTGGTCCTCTACGCCTGGTCCCTGGGGATCGGAACGACCTGGATCGGGGGCACTATGAAGCGGGACCTCTTCGAGAAGGCCGCCGGCCTGAAAGCAGAAGAGAGGATGCCCTGTGTAAGCCCGCTCGGCTATCCTGCAAAAAAGAGGTCTGTCAAGGAGGTCCTGATGCGCAAAGGCGTCGGCGCCGACAAGCGCATGCCGGCAGACAGGCTCTTCTTTGACGGCTCGTTTGAAAAATCTCTGTCAGGACAGCAGAAGGCGGAGATCGCAGACGTGATCGAGATGGTCCGCCTGGCGCCGTCCGCCGTCAACAAACAGCCATGGAGGATCCTGCTCAAGGACGGGGCCTACCACTTTTATGAAAAAAAGGACAAGGGCTATGTCAGCGAGGCCACGGGAGATCTGCAGAAAATAGATGTGGGGATTGCCCTGTGCCATTTTGCCATGGGCCTGGAGGAGCAGGGGAAAGAGCCGGTCATCACTGTGCAGGATCCCGGCGTTCAGATCCCCGGCAACATGGAATATATTGCGAGCGTGTCGGTTTGAGCAGGCTTTTTACGCGGATCGGGGCTTTCAGGCTGTAAAAAAACACAGGAAGGAAACAGCTGCTGTTTCCTTCCTGTGTTTTTAATAGGACGCATCGCTTTCTCCGCTTCATACCTGACACATGTTGTGTGCGGCATTTCAAGCGGATGTATCGGTTTCCCCGTCGCAGATCTGCCGCATATTCCGGGCGATGATATCCAGACAGAGGTACATGTTCTCCCGCATCTCGTCCGAGATCCCCCGGCCTGCCTGCTCCAGGACCTCATCGGCCCTGGACCTTATTGCCGCAGCCAGACTCTGTCCTTTTTCTGTCAGCTTCAGGGCTGCCCGGTAACGGGATTCGCCGTAGGGCTCCAGGATTCCTTTTTTCCGGAAAGCGGAGATGGCGCGGGAGACATCCGCCTTGTCCCGCTGGCACAGGTCGGCCAGGGCGGCGGCTGTCATATTGCCGTCCGCAGAGGCAATCATGACCAGATAGAGGGCATAAGCCCCCCGGAAACCGTACTTTTTCATCTCCTCCGTCGCGAGCCGGTTCCAGAATCTGGAGATGCTGAAAATAGAAAGTGTAAAGTGCTCAAAACGATCGGTCATATATTCTCCCTGTCTGCCGTTTCCACACTGTATGTGCGGCGGGTTATGTCCCATTGCGAACTGCGCCTGCCTGTGTCCGGCCGCCCGTCAATTGTCCGCAAATGATCGGACTCGCTTTTTTCCGTTTCACTTATTTTACTGCTGTTCCCGGAAAAATGCCACAGCGACGGCCCCGGGACCGGCATGGGTCCCGATCACGCTGCAGAGCTGGGCCTGGTCCAGATGATCGACATGGCCCTCCCAGATCGCGCGGCTGTCGGCGATATAACTCTGCAGGAGCTCATCGGACAGGCCGGTGTAGCCCAGCAGCAGCGGCATTGAGAAATCGATGCCGCTTTTTTTGATCTCCTCGATCAGCAGGTTGTTTGCCTTTTTGGATCCCCTCGCCTTGCCGAGCATGGCCAGTTCCCCGTCTTTCACGGTCACGACCGGCTTGATGTTGAGGACACCGCCGGCAAAGGCGGCCGCCTTCGAGATCCTGCCTCCCTTTTTCAGGTACTCCAGCGTCTCCAGGCGGGCCAGCAGGCAGACCTCCTCGCGCTTTTGGATCAGGTGCTCCGTGAGCTCATCCAGACCCATGCCGGCCTCAGCGCAGCGCAGGGCATATTCCGCAAGGACGCCGGAGCCGATCGAGACATTGCGGCTGTCCACGACCCGGATATTGGGAAAGTCCTCCGCCGCGATCCGGGCGCTCTGGTAGGTGCCGGACAGCCTGGAGGTGACCGTGATCACGACCGCCTCCTCGCCGGCCTCCTGCAGCCTGCGGAAAACCTGTGCAAAGGCATCCGGTGCCGCCTGGCTTGTCCTGGGCAGATCCGGGCTGGTCTCCAGCATCCGGTAAAAATCCATCTTGTCCAGGGTCACCCCGTCTATATACTCCGTCTCGCCGAAGGTGACTGTGAGCGGAACTACTGTAAACCGATCCCGGTACCGCTCCGGGACGTCGACGGTGGAATCAGTGATAATGCGAACTGCCATTTTATTAACCTCCATGAAAGAATGATCCCCGTGTTCCTTCCGGCTTCCGCGTGACCAGTGCTCAGTGCATCAGAGAGGGGCAAGGCCTGGAGACAGCGTTTTTAAGCATGGATAAGGCTGGAGCGGGTGTTTCCTGCTTCCAGAGTGAAGCCCAATTCCGCCGCAGGGGACTCTTGTTGATTTGTCAACGACAGGGAGATTAGCATACTGTTGTTGATATGTCAACGATTAAATGCGGCACCATGCCGGCCCGATGCAGGTCCTGGCCGGAAAACATACTGTACCTGCAGTGGATTCCTGTGGTAGAATATGTGACAGTTCTATGATGGTTTCTCTGTTAAACTTACCCTGCAAACAAAAAAAGAAAGTTCTGCAGATTGCCTGAAAAAGGCGGCAGAACCTGCAATATGATCTTCCGGCACCTTGAAAATGCATGTGCCCGGGACATCAGGAAAAGGAGAGGTGTACTATGTTAGATGAATTCAAAAAGGTTTCTGAAGAAGAACTCGAAAATATCGCGGGCGGCGTAGATGGTATGGTTGGCCTTTATGACGGCCCCTACAAGACGGTCCACGGAATAGAGACCGGCTACCTTGCCCTCAGAAGCGACCCCAGCTACAATGCCAGCAATGAGATCGGACGACTCAATAACGGCGACCGGGTAAAGATCTGTGGCAATGGCGCCTTCGCGGAGAACGACTTCGATAAGGGCGGATACACAAACTATACCTGGGTCTACTCGCCCAGACTCAACAAGAGCGGCTGGGTCAACAGCAGATTCATCAAATAAGATCCTGCAGAGCTCAGAAGAAATCAGACCGGAAAAGATCAGATTAAAAAAGATCGGATCAAAATCCGATGGAGAACAGTTCAGAAATGAACAGACCGGAAAATGAAATAAAAGCCTCCGCGGCAGGGCATCGTGCTCTGCCGCGGAGGCTTTTCGCTTGGAGTTCCGCCAGGCCATCTGCCCGGTCGCGGAATTTTTTTAAAATAGTACCGCCGGGAATTTATAGCTCCGCGAGGAAATCTTCCTTGCTGTAGATCTTCCAGTGTCCGTCGACCACGGTCCTGACATCCAGGCTCCGGATCATGGAGGCCAGGGCTTCCAGCCGGTCAAAGTCCATTCGCCAAGAGGGGAATTCCCCGAGCTGGGCATCCCCGACGTATACGACCCGGTCTTCCGGCACATAGACCACCAGCGCGTCCTCTGTGTGAGGGGAGTCCGCATAGAGCAGGCGGGCGGTCACGCCCCCGAGATCGATCACGGTCTGGTCCTCGATCTCCTCCTGCGCAGGGATGACCTTCAGGGGGACACCCCCTGCGTATTCCCGGCGGATACAGGCGTCGCTGTTCAGGAATTTCTTCGCGAAGCCGCTGTCGCTGTCCATTTGGCTCATGATGTCCTCAAGATGCAGGTTCGTCTCCGGGCGGGCGGCAGTTCTTCCGTGTACCGCGTGCAGGCCGAATGTGTGATCCCAGTGCCAGTGGGTGATGACGGTCAGGTCCGGAAGAGGCAGCATCTCCTTCTCCAGGGCCCGGTAGAAATCTTCTACATGCGAGGAGGAGTGGCCGGCATCCACGGCGACGGCCATGTTTTCTCCCTTTATATAGCCGAGATTCGGCCGGTCCTTTACGGAATCAAATGGATAGACCCATGTGTGAGGTCCGATTTTCTGTAGGTGGGCGGTAGTCATTTTTTTCCTCTTGTTTTTTCTGTCTGCGGACCGGAGTGTAACAGCTGCGAAACAGCGGGCCCGTCAGCCTGCTGTGCTCCCGCCGTCTTCCAACATGCCAAAAATGAGCCGGACTGTTACGTCTCCGCTGACTCACAACATGCCAAAAATGAGCTGGACTGTTACGTCCCCGCCGACTCACTGCCGGCCTGCTCAACAGGAAACCGCAGGATCACGTTGTTGGTCTCGAGCGAGTGGACATAGGAGATATTGTGGGCCATGCCATGCAGGACCCGGAGACCCAGGTGCTTTTTGCGGTCCACTCTGCCGCGGCTGACTTCGATGGCAACGTTATGAAATATATTAATAA
>DGUF01000183.1:0-11473 GCA_002394525.1 Lachnospiraceae bacterium UBA4317
TTTGGCCCACATTGAGGACCGTCCCTTCTGTCACGCCCCTTTGGCACGTTTCAAGATAGGTATCAGACATGAAATCCAAAAGTATTGACATGACACATGGGTCGCTTGCCGACAAGCTGATCTTTTTCACTCTGCCGCTGATCGCGGCCAATATGCTGCAGCTGCTGTTCAACGCGGCGGATGTCATCGTGGTCGGCCGTTTCGCGGGCAGTCTGTCTCTGGCCGCCGTGGGCAGCACGACGAGCGCGATCTTCCTCTTTATCAATGTCCTGATGGGTCTGTCCGTCGGTGTCAATGTCCTGGTCGCCCGCTATCTTGGCATGTCCGGTATCCTCTCAGGCAGTAAATCCCCTGCGTCAGAAGACGCGGCAAATCCTGCCGCCGGCAAGGCTCTCCGGCTGATCACCCGCACGATCCACACGGCCGTCGCCGTCGGGATCGTCGGCGGGATCGCGGTCGGACTGGTCGGGATCCTGGCGTCCGGTCCCCTTTTGCGGGTCATGTCGGTCCCGGACGATGTCTATCCGCTGGCCAGGCTCTATATGCGGATCTATTTCGCGGGCACGCCCTTCAACATGCTCTACAATTACGGGGCTGCCGCGCTCCGGGCCCAGGGTGACACCCAGCGTCCGCTCTGGTATCTGACCTTCAGCGGCATCCTGAATGTGATCCTCAACCTGTTTTTTGTCATCGTGCTCCATATGAACGTCGCGGGCGTCGCCCTGGCCACCATCTCCAGCCAGGCGGTCAGCGCCTTCCTGGTCCTGCTCTATCTGAGCCGCATTGAGGGGCCGCTCCGCTTCTCGCCCAAAAACCTCTGCATCGATGTCCCTATCCTGAGCGATATGGCCCGGATCGGGGTGCCCGCCGGCCTGCAGATGTGCCTCTTCAGCGTCGCCAATATGACGGTCCAGGGGGCCATCAATTCCTACGGAGGCATTGTCATGGCGGGCTCCAGCGCCTCGACCAGCATCGAGGGTTTCATGTACTCCGCCATGAGCGCCCTTCACCAGGCCAGCCAGACCTTTACCAGCCAGAACGTGGGCGCGGGCCGCTATGACCGCGTGGACCGGGTCGTCCGGATCTGCCTGATCTACGTCCTCGCCGTGGCGGGCACCATCGCCGCCATCATGTTCATCTTCCGCTACCCCCTGCTCCGGATCTACAACACGGACCCGGCTGTCGTGGAGGCCGGCGTCACCCGCCTGGTCGTCATGGTTGTCCCCTATTTTCTCTACGGCATGGCTGATGTCTTTGTCGGCGCCATCCGCGGGACCGGCCACGCCCTGGCCCCGGTCATCTCGACCCTGGTCTGCACCTGCCTGCTCCGCATCCTCTGGACGCTCTGGCTGGACACCAGCCGCTTCGGCGTGGAGTGGGTCTACTACTCCTTCCCCGTCACCTGGATCCTACTCCTGATCGTGGTCGCCATCATCTGGCACCGCATACGGAGCATGGCCGGCCAGGTAAACTGATTACAATAATACCCGTGAGTATAATACTCACGGGTTATTTATTTTTAACACGCCTGAAATAATCAACTGCCCTGCTGACACCTCACCCCTTGGCCGGAGTTCCCGTCATGATCATCTTGGCGGCCAGCTTGTCGCTTCCCTCATTGTAGGCATCCACCTCGACGACGATCAGCTGGCGGCCCTGCTTGATCACTCGTGCCTTCGCTATAGCCTTGTCTGTCGTGATGCCGCGCAGGAAATTGATCTTGTACTCCACACCGATCAGTGACTGGCCCTCGGGCAGCACGGTCAGAGCGGCATATCCGCCGACCGCTTCACAGAGGGCGCCCGTCACACCGCCGTGCATCATACCTGTCTGCTGCAAAAGATCATGTCTTTTGCGGCAGGAGACGACCGCATATCCCTCGCCGGCGTCCTCTGCCTCAAAGCCCATAAACTTCGCAAAGGGCTGCGCCTCAATTCCATCCTTGATTTTCTGTAAATAGTTTTTCATCATTTTCTCCTATTTCTTCTTGCGGTGTCAGCGGGGACGGTTCTTTCTGACGACCGATATCTGAGTCAACAGGGACGTATCAATTTGACTCATCAGAGTCAGCAGGGACGTATCAATTTGACTCATCACTTCTTAGAATGAGTCAGATTGTTACGTCCCCTTTGACTCGTCCATTATGTCAGCTCCGCATAGCGGATCTTCCCAGAGCTGCTGCGGGGGATTTCCTGAACCGGAAAGACCTTCACTCTCCGCTCCGGGATGCCGGTCATCTCCTGAATACGATCGAGGATGCGGTCTGTCCATTCCGCCGCTTCTTCTGACTCCTCCAACTTGACAGTTCCGGCCGCTGCCTTGCTTTCCCCGCCTAATTCTACAGCGGCCGCGTCCGGTATCGCCCCCGCTGCAACGCCCGGTATCGTCCCCGGCACCTCCATCTGCCGTCCGGGAAGCACAATATAGACATGCAGGTCATCGTCCTTTCCGGCACAGGCCAAGTCCAGGTCCGGGAAGGCTGCGCGGAGGATCCTCTCCACTTGATCCAGGCCGATCCGCTTGCCCGCCATCTTGATAAAGCGGCTGCGGCGGCCGACGATGTAAAAGTATCCATCCTGATCGCGGCGGGCCATGTCGCCGGTGTGGAGCACGCCGTGGAATTCATCGCCCCTTGCGAGGTCCGCGGCGCACAGGGCATAGCCCAGGGCGACATTGGGACCGGTGTAGACCAGTTCTCCGACGGGGCTCAGGATGTTTTCCGCGTCTTCCCGCGAAGCCGCTGCCGCATCCTTTCCCTCCGAAGAATCCGCATCTGCCGCATTTTTCCCGGAAGGGTTCGCAGCCGGAGCCGGAGCCCGGCCGGTCTCTTCACAGGATCCGGCCTCCGGAATGACCATGCCGTTCTCATCGATCAGGTCGATCCGGCCTCCCGGGATGGCGATTCCCATGCTGCCGCATTTTTCAATGGCCATCCGGGGCGGAAGCCAGCCCATGCGGGGCGAGGCCTCGGTCTGGCCGTACATGACATAGAAGCGGATCCCTTGTTCCGCGCACCAGCGGGCGTATTCCATGTGGCGTTTTTCCGGGAGCCTGCCGCCGGCCTGGGTGATATAGCGCAGGGCGGGCAGGTCCATCTGCATCAGCCCCAGGCGCCTGTACATCTCGAAGGTATAGGGCACGCCGCAGAGGGAGGTGACTTTCTCCTGCCGCACCCTGTCCCAGAAGCCCTTTTCCATCAGGGTATATCCGGTGAGGATAATGGGGGCCCCTGCCATCACATGGGTGTGGATGATGGACATTCCGTAGGAATACTGCATGGGCAGGACCGTGATCGGCCGCTCTGTCTTCGTGATCTGCAGGTATTCAATGATCGACTCCGCGTTGGCATCCAGGTTGTCTCCGCTGATCCTGACCAGCTTGCTGCTGCCGGTGCTGCCCGAGGTCGTCAGCAGGAGCCGGAGCTCCGGCGCCACAGCCGGATCCTTCCCCTCCGCAGCAGTTCTGTACAGGACATAATCGCGGATCTTCATGACAGGTTCCCGCTGCGGCGCACCTGCGCTCTCCCCTCCTGCAGATCTGCTGCCGCCTGCGGCTTTCTCTGCGGCATGCATGTTCACTTCGTCAGGATCAAACACTTCCTCCACGGACGATGCTCCGCTTTTTGTGATGACGTCCATGGTCTGCGGCGGCAGGTCCTCCGGCACCAGACAGAAGGCCGGATGATAGGCGGCCATCAGCTCCTGCAGCAGCTGCGGAGCCAGGCCGGCATCCAAAAGGAGAGGGACTCCGCCGGACGAAAGCAGGCCCAGATAACCCAGAAGAGACCCCGGGGTATTGCGGCACAGGACAAAGGCCAGACGGTGTCCGACGACACCGCCGATCCTCTCTGACAGATCCTTCAGTTCCCCGTACAGGATCTGGTCTCCCTCATCGGTCACCGCCAGGGTTTCCCGGGGATAATCAAAGGCATAGGTGAATATCTTCATTTGTCTGTCATTCATTTCTGCCTCCATTCTTCTATCAGGCACCCACCTGTGAAGCGATCCGGCTGCATCTGCGGAAGAAGGCCCGCGATATTCATAAGGCTATAAAGCCGTGATCCTGCGCGAAAGTGCCTCGATCAGGTCTGTCCCGTCCCATATTGTATCCATTTGCAGTGCCTGTCCGGGGCTTACGAAGCGCAGGACACCGGCACTGTGTTTTTGTGCAGCAGGCCTTGCCAGATCCTCCGGCTCAATCCCGACACAGACTACGGTCTGGATCCGGTCGGAAAAGCTGCGGAAGATTTCCTCTGCCGCATCCGTTTCCGTCTCATAAAAAAGGCCGAAGCCGCCCTTATATGCGGCCAGATCCCGCGGCAGCGCGGAGAGGCGCAGGACATAGAGCGCATTTCCATGGTATCGGCGAATGGATGTGATCTGTGTCTCTTCCGTTCCGGTCATGGCGGCCAGGGCAGCCTTTTCCAGCTTGCGGGCGGCGCGGAAGCCGTCCATCTCATAGTCCGCCTCCGCCTCCTGCGCCAGATATTCCCACCATTTTTCCCGGATATTGTCCGTGGATCCACGATCCGCATCATCCCTTCCCCCGGATCCGGCCCTGTATTCGTCTGATCCGGCCCTGCTTTTGTCCGATCCGGCTTTGTATTTGTATTTGTCCAATCCGTCCCTGTTCCCGTCCTTCAGCCAGATCACGGTCTGGGGGCTGGAGCAGCCGTTCTGGTCCATCACGTAGGTGTCGTTGTAAAAGCGGTGGATCAGATTCCGCAGGTCTTCGTCACTCATTTTCTCCAGCGCCGCCTCGCTGATCACAGCCAGGGAGACCCGGTCCGGAAAGGCGAGCTCGACGGCGTGGGCGGGCATGGGAATGCGGCGCATCTGCCGGATGGTCTCGTCGCCGCCCCAGAGGACGCGGCCGTCGCAGCGGCCGAGGATGCTTTCCGTCACGGCATCGCTCCTGTCATAGGTGATAAAGCTGCTGCGCGCCCGGATGCCGGCATATTCCGGCTGATCCAGCAGGGCCCCGATCGTATCGAGCACATAGCGCACAGTATCGCGGCGCAGGGTCCGCCCGGAGATCCGGACGATCCCCGCGTTGCCGGCCAGCATGCCGATGATCCAGGTATAGGCAAACATCATGGGAACATTGGAGGGTGCCAGATGAAAGAGAAGGCCCCGGCCCAGCCTGCGGGAACCGGATGATTTTTCCCCGCAGTGTCTTGTCCGCAAAACCTCCAGACGGGCGCGGCGGCACCAGAAGGCCAGAGTCATGGCCTCGGGATCCGTCCGCACAAGCGCATTCTGCCGGAGTGCCTTTGAAAAAGCATCCAGAAAGCCGACCGTCTCCGGCGCAAAGGGCTCCCATGCCTGTTTCGTCGGACTGTCCGTGCCGGCCAGCAGCTGCGCTTCGACCGGGATCATTCTCTGTGCCTGCATCGCACCCATCCTATCTACCTCTTTAAAAGTTTTTGAAAGCTTTCCTTTTAAGGACCTTCGATCCCTTAACTTCTTTCAGATTTATGACATCCTGTGTCCCTGCACAAAACTTTTCATGTCCTCCGGCCGGGCTTATTTCCCCTCAAAGGTATCGCTGCAGCCCCGGATCTCCACCCTGGGCAGGCGGCCCAGGACCTTGAAATATTTCCCCCTGCGGCCGCAGGGGCAGTCATCCTCGCCCAGCAGGACGCCGCGGTCCTCCGTGAGCAGGCTGTGACCGGGGTAGGACAGGGCAATGGGGGTCAGGACCTGGATCACGCCGGGTTCTCCGGAGCCGCAGACGCTGTAGTCCTTTTCCCGCCGGATGATGATATCCGACCAGGCGCTGGTGTGGAGATGGCCGCAGGCACACTCCATACAGATACAGCCGGTCTGCTCCGCCATCCCGTAATAGCTGCGGACCGTCTCGATCCCGGTCACGGCACGGATCCGGGAGGCGAATTCCTCCGGGGAGACAGCCCGGGCCTGAAGCTTTTTCCAGCCGCCGCCATGAATCAGGACAGAACCGGACAGGTCCAAGGTGACTCCTGCCTCCTCGAGGGCCCGCACGAAATACTGCCAGATCATGAAAGTGAAGCCGTAGAGCATGAACTTCGGTTCCTGTCCCCTGTCCAGGGCCTTCTGCCGCTGCGTTCCGATGAACTCCCGGATCTCCTCCAGGTTCAGCTGCATGTGCTCATCCAGGGCATAGCAGGTCCTGGATGCAAACATGGAAAAGCCCAGGATCCCGGCGCCGCGGGCGGAAAAGTTCCGGCGGTCGCGCAGGACGGATTTTGTATCCAGCATAATGCAGGGGAGACGGCGGTCTCCCAGCTCCTGCGCAACGATGCGGGCCAGGACCCGCTGCTGCATGGAGCTGGTCCTGCCGTCCAGAAAGATCCTGGAGGGGCGCTGCCCGCTGGTGCCGGAGGATGTGATCACCTTGAAGACCTCCTCCTGCGGAATACTGCGCAGGTCCATCTCCTTGAAGATGGAGACGGGGAGGAAGGGGATGTCCTCTTCCGCGGCGGCTGCCGTCCTCTCTTTTGATGCCGCCTCCGCGTCTGCGGCGGACATTGACAGGAGGGAATCCTCTGAGTCTGCAGCAGTCACTGACAGATCAGAAGCCTCCGCTGCATCCTTTTGTTCATCAAAAAGGCTGCCCGCAGGGCAGCCCAGAGCGCTGATGAATCGTCCGTACTCCGGGCATTTCTCGCGATGATATTGCGTTGCCGCAGAGAGCATCTTTGCATACCGGGCCGATTTCTCCGACCGGGGCAGGCCGTAGGCCGGCTCCTGTATAAAGCTGTCCAGTTCCTTCTGCAGATCCATTTTTCTTTTACTCCAATACATACTTTTCCCTGTGGCCGGGGCAGATCAGGATCCCCGCCGGAAGCCGATCCAGGAAAGGTTTTGTGACCCGCTCGTAGGCCTCTGCATCTCCTCCCGGGAAGCGGACAATGGGCTCCTCCTCCGGGATCAGATAGTCCCCGCAGAAAAAAATATTTTCATCCAGAAAGATGCCCGAGCTGCCGGGGGTATGACCGGGCAGAGGCACAAAGCGGAAGCTGTGGCCGCGCCAGCGCAGGACTGCGTCCTCCGGTATGATCTCATCCGCCTCCCTGCAGACAAAGGGATCATAGTGTATCCCCGGTTTTCCGCGGAAAAACAGATAGACCTCCATCATCCTGGACATGTTGAGACGCGTGTTGCGAATGCCGGCATCGCAGAGGGCTGTCGCCGGGAACCGCGCCCGGGGGTATTTCTGCCGCAGGGCTTCCAGACCCGCCATATGGTCACAGTGTTCATGCGTCAGCAGGATCAGGTCGGGCTCCAGGCAGTTCTTTTCGAGTATACGAAACAGGCCCTCGGATTCCCCGGGGTCAATGATGACGCAGCGGCCTTCCTCCGCAAGTATATAGCAGTTGCTCTCTGTCAGAGGGTCAATCGAGGCGGTGATCTGCAGCATGGGGATCAGATCTCCACGCCATAAGCGGCCAGGACTTCCTTGCCCTTGTTGTAATCCGTGAAGCCCATGACATCGACCGTGCTGATCTGGATGTCAAACATCTCCTCAAAATCGGCCATGAGATCCATGTGGGCAAGAGAATCCCATTCCTTGATCCCCCTGTACTTCAGGGTGGGCAGATCTTCTTTTTTCACTTTGAACATTCTGATAAATTCTCTGTCATATTTTTCGAGGTTGGTCATTAAGGGATTCCTCCTGAATAGCTGAATATTATTTGCAAAGTGTTTCTACCGCATGGCCAGGGTGATCTCGGCCTCCGCGCACAGCTTTTCATCTGCAAGGGCCTGGCACCGGCAGATGACGACCCCGATATCGCGGCGCTCTTCCTTGAGGGCGGCGCGGAGCTGGACAGTCGTGCCCGGCAGAAGCTTTCGGACAAAGCGGACCCGCCCGATCTCCATCAGGAGGGGGGTCTTGCCAGCATAGCAGTCCCGTGTCATGGCCAGGATATCAGCGGTCTGGGCCATGGCCTCTGTCGCGAGGACGCCCGGAAAGACCGGTTCCTCCGGAAAATGTCCTTTAAAAAGTTCCCACGAGGGATCCAGCCAGAGCTCGGCGGCAGCCTCTCTTCCCGGGATCAGCCGCGTGACCTTATCCACAAACAGCATGGGCGGCCGGTGGGGCAGGATGGCTTCGATCTGCGCCCGGTCCAGGGTGCGGACCTCTTCATCCGCAATGAGCTCCCTGATCCGGTCTCTGGCCGGCAGCAGGTCCGCGAAGCCGCCGATGTTGATCTGCCTGTAGGTGGGCACGGCGAGGTTCAGTGTCGAGGTACAGGCATTGGCACACCCGTTCACGATCAGGACGGCCGCGTAGGGTTTTCCCGGCCCGGCGTTTACAAAGGTCAGGTCCGGCAGGAGCTTCTGCAGCTTTTTGACCACATTGACACGGTCATAGGTCGGGTTGCATCCGCCGCAGTAGCGGATACCGATTTCAGTGACAGACATGTCTCCTCCCTTCAAAAAATGCCCCGGCAGATCCTGCTTTACGCCTTTTCCGCGCGGCGCCTGCGAAGGATCTCGCGGGCCTGGTCCATGAGTTCCTGGCTGACCACGGTCTCCAGAACAGCTTTGCGTACTCCCGGCACATGCTCGACCAGTTCCTTGTTGATCAGGTCTTCGCTGGTCAGGTCCGCGGCGGAACATCCGGCGCAGGCACCCTTCATGCGGAAATAGACGACCCCGTCCTCAACGCGGAGCACTTCCATATCTCCGCCATGCGTGGCCAGAAGCGGACGGACATATTCATCCAGAGCGGCCTCGATAGTTCCACGATCAATTGCTGTATTGCTCATACCGACACTCCTCCTGATAGTAATATCTTCCTGCAACTACTCTACCATGAAAACACTCCTGCAACTATTCCGTTTCTGGCACATTTTGTGCAAAAAAATAAAACGGGGATGGTTATGATCGTGAACCATCCCCGTCGACTGCCCTTTTTCAGGCCCGCCCGTCAAAAGCGCATTTTGCGCCTTGCACAGGCTTTGCCTGATTCACGGCCGGTCTTCTGCTGACAGAAGTTCAGCCCGGCCCCCTGCCTCTTTCTATCTCACAAAGTTTGTGAAGGTCCTCTTTTTCGTCTCGGGCGGATCGATCTTTCCCTTTGCCGCGTCAATGACCTTGACGGTCCAGGCAATATTCCGGGCCAGTTTGGCCACGACCTCCATGCCCTCGATGTCCTGCTGCACTTCACCGGGGTCGGCCCCGTGGACGGCCCCCCAGTAGTCGCTGGTCACGATCACCATTTCCATGGCATCCATAATGCCCAGCAGCTGCTGATAAGTCTCCATACCGCCGGATCTGCGGAGGGTACAGATGGCCGCCCCGACCTTGTGGTGGAACTGGTTTTCGCCGCAGCCGGCCGCCAGCATGACCCGGTCCATGACACACTTCATGCCGCCCGCGATCCCGCCGTGGTAGACCGGGGATGCCAGGATGATCTCGTCCGCCCCGATGCACTTGTCGATGATCTCATTGACCATGTCGTCCTTCTGCACGCAGTGCAGGGTCCCATTGTCCAGACAGTGGTAACAGGCCATGCAGGGGTGAACCTTCGGCCCCGGCTGCAGGACCTCAAAATCGATCCCTTCTCTGGAGAATTCCCCTGCCATGACCTCGAGACATTGCGAGATATTGCCTCCCCTGCGGGGAGATCCGTTGATAGCGACAACCTTCATGACAGCCTCCTTTCGTCTGCACTCATTTCAAAAAGACCTGCAGAAGCCGGAATTCTGCAGGTCTCAAAATCAGGTACTATTCATTTCCCGGATGTACAGTTTTCTAAAAATTATTATAGCCGCCTTTTTCCCGGGAGGAAAGCCCGGAGAAACGGGGTGGGACGGCCTTCCCGCCGCGTCAGTCTCTTGTCAGGTGTTTGATCCACTTGCCGCTGCGGACCCGCAAAAAGATGGGCAGCCCCTTGAAGATCTGGTCCGACTGGATGCAGAGCACCACAAGGGGGACCGGCAGCTTCCAGACGAAGGCCGCCAGGAGGGAGAGCGGCATGACGATGCCCCAGACGCTGATCGTGTTGAGCAGAAGGGAGAACTTGGTGTCTCCGCTTCCGCGCAGGACGCCGTTGCAGACCGGCATCTGGTAGGACATGCCGATCATGACGAAGCTCATGACGATCATGATCTGGTCCGCCAGACGCAGAGCGTTGGGCGTCAGACTGTAGTGGGCCAGAAGAGGCTTTCTCAGGATAAAGAGCAGGAAGGCCAGGACCAGACCGACGCAGAGGTTGAGGACAGAAATGGTCCGGGCATCGGACCGGATCCTTTTCCTGTTGCCCCTGCCGACCGTCTGTCCCATCACGACCGCCGTCGCCGAGGCCATGGCGGATACCACCACCTTCAGATACTGATAAAAGGTCGTCGCCACCGAATTGGCCGCGATGGCATCCGAGGCATCCGGCCCCGGCAGGTGACCCAGGATGGCCGTCTGCATAGGGACGGAGACCGCCCACAGAAGGCCCGCCAGCATGACCGGGATGGCGACCCGGATAAAGTCCCCGGCCAGCTGCCGGTCGCTCGACAGAAAGTTCTCGGAGAAGAGCTCCAGCTTTTTATCCTTGAAGCGGATATAATACACTACGATCGCCAGTTCCAGGATCCGGGCCGTCAGCGTACCGATCGCCGCGCCCCGGATCCCCATCTCCGGAAAACCGAAATGGCCGAAGATCAGCGTGTAATTGATCGTCGCATTCACCAGCAGAGAAATCACAGAGATGTAAAAGGAGATCTTGACCGTCCCGACACAGCGCAGAGACGACATCAGTACATTGGTCAGGATAAAAAGAGGGAAGGTAAAAAGGATGATCTGCATATAGAGCATGCCCTGCCCGATGATCTCCGGATCCCTGGTGAAAAAGCCCAGGATCGGCGCCGGAAACAGAGCACAGGCCAAAGCAAAAAACAGACCGCAGCCGAGTCCCAGCTTCAGCGCCAGACCCGTGATCCTGCGCACCGGCGACATCCGCCCCTGCCCGTAATACTGGGAGGCCAGAATGATATTGGAATCACAGACCGTGATCGACGTCTGCTGGACCAGGAAAAATATCTGGTTGACCGTCGCCGCCCCCGACAGGGACGTCTGCGAATAGCTTCCCATCATGACATTGTCGATCATGTTCACACTGTAGGCCACCAGATTCTGCAGCGCCACCATGATAAAAATGGAAAACAACTGCCTGTAAAAAGACCTGTCCTTTGTAAAAAACGAATTTTCCGAAACTCTCTCCACGTCAATCTCCTCCGCCGACGAACATTTCTTAATACTGTAAGCACAAAAACAGAACATTTCTTTCAATATCCTGCACAATCCTGCACAGGTTACATCTTAACATATGCATAGCCCCATGATGCGGAAACGGAGGCGACTCCCTCCCGCCCGATTCCCAATCATAGCACAGACACCGGAACGGGGACAGAGGCCTGAGAATTATTTTTGCAGTCGGTTTCGGGGACAGGGGGGTGTGACAGGGGGACAGGTGTGACAGGGGGACAGGCACT
>DGUF01000183.1:11566-38812 GCA_002394525.1 Lachnospiraceae bacterium UBA4317
GTCACACCTGTCCCCCTGTCACACCATATTTGGACTTTCCGACAGACATCGTTTATAATAAGTAAACCTGTTTTGAATCATAGCACAGGAAACGATCACCAATTTCCAGTGAGAAGGGAGCTTTCTTTGAAGGACACAAGAGACGTATCTTCTGAGAATACGATTTTCGCGCAGGAGCAGGAGCACCTGTCCGCAACATATAAGAAACTGAAGGATATGGAGGCCGACCTGGAGGACAGGATCAGTGCCATCGCGGAAAAGGCTGCGGCAGAGAAGCTGGACATCCGGGAGAATCTGGCCCTCAATTTCGACGGGGACGCGGAGTCCATGGAAACCTATATCGAGTTCGAGGTCATGAACCATTCCATCGACCAGTACAATATCGACCGGGACTCCTCCACCGAGAAGCTCAGCCGGGTAAAGCGCCTCCTCAAGGCCCCCTACTTTGCCAAGGTGCAGCTCCGCTACGAGCCCGATGAGGAGCCGGAGGAATACTATATCGGCAGCACCGGCGTCTCGGAGAACGCGATGGAGCCTCTGGTGATCGACTGGCGGTCCCCGGTCGCGGAGACCTACTACAACCAGGACAACGGCCGGACCTTCTACACCGTGGAGGGGAGGCGGATCGATGTCGACCTCCTGCTGCGGCGCCAGTACGAGCTGGAGGAGGACCGGCTGCAGGGATATTTTGACACACAGATCGCGCTGGAGGACCCCCTCCTGATCCGATCCCTGACCCGGCAGCGCAGCGACAAGATGCAGGCCATCACGGCAACGATCCAGAAGGAACAGAACGCCGTCGTCCGCCATGAAAATGTCCCCGTCCTTCTGGTAAACGGCATCGCCGGCAGCGGCAAGACCAGCGTCCTGCTGCAGCGCATCGCCTGGCTCTTCTACCGCCAGCGCGACACGCTCCGCCCCGACGAGGTCGTTCTGATGACGCTCAATCCCATCTTCCGCCGCTATATCGACCAGGTCCTGCCGGACATGGGCGAGATGAACCCCGTCTCCCTGACCTGGAACGATTTTCTGGCCATGGCCGGCGTCTCGGGCCACAGGCTCTCCAGCCAGGCCGGTGCCTCCGGGACCCTCCTGGAAAGTCTGCAGCAGATGGAGGACCGGCTCCCCTCTCTGCAGCTGGAGCCGGACGACCTTCGTCCCATCCACCAGAAAAGCCTACAGGTCCTCAGCCCCAGCCGGATAGCGGATGTGCTCGCGGCCTATGAAAATATCCCCACTGGCGAGCGTCTGATCCAGATCGCCATCGATGATCTGAAGGAGCTGGCAAAGCACGAGATCCGCCGCAGGGAACGCGACGAAGAGCGGGAGGACGGCGAGGACTCCGCCGACATGCGCGCCGACAGGTCCCCCTCCTCCGAGGCCCGGGCCGAGGACAACCGCATCCAGAACCAGTACGGCGGGGCCTTCTACGCGATCAACACCTGCCAGTGGCTGGATATCGACCGCATCGGCTGCCGCCTTCTGGGCAAAAAAAGGCTCAGCGCCATCGAGTGGCTCTATCTGCGCATGCTCCTCACCGGGCAGAAGGACGTGCGGACCAAATATGTCATGGTCGACGAGGTCCAGGACTACACTCCCGCCCAGCTGCTGGTCCTGAAAAAATACTTCCCCCGCGCCCGCTTCATGCTGCTGGGCGACGAATTCCAGGCCATCCGCGAGGGCACATCCTCCTTTGCGCAGATCCACGAGCTCTTTGGCGGGACCGGTGCGGCCGTGCCCGGACAAAAAGCCGGAAAGGGGCCCGTGACGGAGCTGTCCCTGATGACCAGCTACCGGTCCTCGCCGGAGATCACCGCCCTGTTCGCGGCCCTTCTGCCCCCTGAAAAACAGATCCTCGTCTCCTCCGTCCAGCCCTCCGGGACCAGACCGGCCTTCCACGCCTGCGGGGACAGGGAGGAATACAAAAAGACCCTGGTCCGGACCATACAGGAAGCCGGACAGGAGGAGGGCCTGACCGCAGTCATCTGTGCCGGCACCCGCAAAATGGAAAAGACGGCGGCCCTGCTGGCGGAGGCCATGGGGGATCCCGCCATTGCGGACTCCGGAAATCAGCCCGCCGGGAAAGGGGACTCCGGAAGCCAGGGATCCGGAAGCCAGGCCGCCGGAAATCGGGACTTCGGAAGCCAGGGATCCGGGAAACGGGACTCCGCGGCATCGCCGCAGTCCCCTGCCGCCTGTCCCGTCCCCGTGCTGCGGTCCGGCGACAGCCTGCCGGAAAAGGGCGTCTTTCTCATCACCCTGGCCCACGCCAAAGGCCTGGAGTTCGACAGCGTGATCCTGCCCGACGCGGATCCCGCCACCTACCCGGACACCCCCCTCGCCCGTCACCGGCTCTACACCGCGCTCTCCCGCGCGACCCGCCGCCTGACCGTCCTTTCCAATGGGAAGCTGACTTCCCTGTTCGGAGATGCTCTGCCGGAGGACTGAGTCCCTACTCAAGACCGCCCGCGAGGATTTCGCGGCGAAGCGAGTTTCCTTTTTAGGTGCGCATCGAAAATGAAGCCGCGAACACACTTGTGAAGCAGGTGTGTTGCGCACAGCATAGCGTATTGAGAATGCGCAGCTTTAACAGTGCTCGCATTGTTATCGCCGCGCGCAACGTTATGAGTTCAAGCCCTTCGAGGGGGCGTGAGCTGTAACGTCCAAGTGATTCGTCCCCCTGACTCACAGGAAAAAGGACAGCACACAGGAGGTCTCATCGATATTATGAAAAGAGTACTTGTCGGCCTGTCCGGAGGTGTGGACAGCGCCGTTGCGGCATACCTGCTGCAGAAAGAAGGATATGAAGTCTGCGGTGTGACCCTCCGCACCTGGGATGCGGGAGACGGCTCCGAGAGCCGCTGCTGCGAGATTGACGACGCCCGCCGCATCGCTCAGAAGCTCGGCATCCGCTACTATACTCTCAACTGCGTGGAGGAATTTTCCAAAAAGGTCGTGGATCCTTTTGTAAACAGCTACCTCAGCGGCCGGACGCCCAACCCCTGCATCGAATGCAACCGCTTCCTCAAGTGGGAAAAAATGCTCTACGCGGCAAAGGTCATGGAAGCGGACTGCGTCGCCACCGGCCACTACGCCCACGTCGTCCGCCTGGATAACGGCCGATACACGGTCAAAAAGGCCCTGCATGCCGCCAAGGACCAGACCTACATGCTCTACAGGCTCAGCCAGGACCAGCTCGCCGCGACCCTCATGCCCCTGGGGGACTACACCAAGCAGGAGGTCCGCAGGATCGCGGAGGAGATCGGCCTGTCCGTGGCCCAAAAGCCCGATTCCCAGGAGATCTGCTTCGTGACGGACGGACACTACGCAGACTTTATCGAAGACTATGTGGAAAAAAGAAATGCCCGGATCCTGTCCGCAGATCCTGCGCAGGCAGGCGGGATCTCCCCGGCGCAGCAGACAGACGGAATCTCCCCGGCGCAGCAGGCTGACCGGGAGAGCGGAGACGCCCCCGCAGCGCCCGCCGGCCGGCCGGCGGATCTGTCAGACGGCATCCTCATGAAGGTTCCCGGCCCCGGCAACTACATCGACGAGGCCGGCAATGTCCTGGGCCGCCACAAGGGCATCACCCACTACACCATCGGCCAGCGCAAGGGCCTGGGCATCGCCCTGGGCCGCCACATCTACGTCAAGGAGATCCACGCCGACACCGGTGACATCGTCCTCTCCGACGAGCCCGCCCTCTTCAGCGACATGGTCCTCTGCCGCGACGCCAATTTTCTCTCCATTCCCGGCCTGGCTCCCGGCGACCGGCTGCGCTGCCGCGCCAAGGTCCGCTACCACCACCCGGCCTCGGACGCCGTCCTGGAAATGCAGACGGACGGCACCGTCTCCATCCGCTTTGATGCCCCTGTCCGCGCTGCCGCCCCCGGCCAGTCCGCCGTCTTCTACGACGAGAATGACTGCGTGATCGGCGGCGGGATCATTGTCTGAAAATAAAAAACCGGCTGCAGAGCCTCTCCCTCTCACTCAGGGAAGGCTTCTGCAGCCGGTTTTATTCTGATTATTCCGGGGCTGTCATGTTCCGTTTTGTCCTGCTCCGGGAGCTTCCTGTTCCGGGGCCGGGGACTCCGGCCCTGTTATGCTCCGGAACTTTCCTGTTCCGGTGTTGTCTGGCTCCGTTGCCTTCCCCGGCTGCTCTCAGCCCGGGAAGGGCGGCAGAAAGTCCCCGGCCTGCATGTCCAAAAAGGCTGGCCATCGGCTCAGGGCATAAACTCTGTCGTCATGACTTCGGAGACATCCGGCACCCTGTCGATCAGCTTATGCTCCTTCATCCACTCGATGTTCTCCTTCCAGTTCTCCTCCGTCTGGGACATAAAGGGCGCATCCGCCGTCTCCATCCTGGGCAGCAGGACCTCGGCGCTCTTGGCCTCGACAGTGGGGGACAGGGGGAAGTTCTCCTCGCTCTGGTTGCCCAACAGGATATTCAGGACTCCCTCCGTATCCGCCTGGAAATCGTCAAAGCCCTTTCCGCAGGCGCGTAGGAAGGCGCGCAGGGTCTCGGGCTCCTCCTCGATCATCTGATCATTGGCCAGGAAGACAAGCTCATAGAAATTTGGCATGCCATAGTCGGTCAGCTGGAACCAGGAGACATCAAAGCCCTCTTCCTCCATCTGGGGAACCTCGTGGTTGACAAGGCATCCGATCGTGGCATCGACCTGGCCGGTCGTCATGGAGCTCATCAGATCAAAACCGACATTCTGCAGGTTCACGCTCTTGGGATCCTCCCCTACATTCTCCATGATCGCCTCGACCATGGCCTCGGAGAGGGCGGTCCCGCCGTAGCCGACGGTCTTGCCGACAAAGTCTTTGGGGCTGTTAACATTCTTCTCCTTGAGCGAGAGAATCACATTCAGAGGTGTCTGGCACACGGCGCCGATGGACTTGATCCCCGCCCCCTGGTTGACCACGGCCTGGATCGTATCCTGCTGGTAGAAGAGACCGATCTCGGCGCGGCCGGCGGCGACCAGGGCGATCGCGTCGTTGTCATTTGCGGGGAAGCGGATCTTCACATCCAGCCCCTCCTCCTCAAAATAGCCCTTTTCGATGGCATCATAGAGAAAGGCATGGATCGCGTTGGGATACCAGTCGAGGACCACGTTCATCTCGCGAAGCTCTTTGTCCTCACCTGCAGCCGCCTCATCCTTCTCGCCGGCGGCCTGGCTTTCCCCTGCGTCCTGCGCACCGGCGGCCTCAGCAGCTGTATCCCCGGCGGCAGCGCCCTGCCCGGCAGCTCCCTGTCCGGCTGCCCCGGAGGAAGCCCCCGCGGAGCTGCCCGATCCGCCGCAGCCAGCGGCTGATACCGCGAGCACTGCCGCGGCCAGCAGGGCCGCCGCGCGGCGGATCATCTTTCCGGGTCTCATTTTAGTCTTAAAAGTATTTATTTCAAAAATGTGCATTTTACTATCTCCTCGTCTATGAATAAGGCTGGAACCAGCCGGCCTTCTGCCGGCCGGCCCGTCTGAATCCGTCCGGTGCAGAAGCCGGTCTTTCTCTCTCAATCCGAATTGCGCCAGTGGAGGAAGTGTCTCTCCAGAAGTCCCACAACGATCACCAGCAGCTCGGCCGCGATACTCAGCAGGAGGATGGGCGCGAAGACGCCTGCCCCGTCCAGCTGGGTCATCATTCTCCGGGAAAAATAGCCGAGGCCGCTCTGGGCCCCCAGCCATTCGCCGATCGCGGCGCCGATCACGGAGAGGGGGACCGCCATTTTCAGGGCGGAAAAGAAATAGGGCAGGACTGCGGGGATCTTCAGCTTGACGAAGACCTGGGCAGGTGTCGCCCCGTAAGTGTCCATCAGCTCCTTCATCTCCACCGGGATCGACCGGAAGCCGTCAAAAACCGTGACGACGACCGGAAAAAAGGTGAACAGTACCGTGACCAGGACCCTGCTCCAGATGGAATAGCCGAACCAGAGCACAAAAAGCGGCGCCAGGGCCGTCGTCGGGATCGTCTGGGACGCGATGATCAGCGGGTACAGGGCCTGGCGGGCGACGGGACTGAGGTCCATCAATATGGCCAGCCCCAGACCCAGGACGATGGAGATCACAAGTCCGATCCCCACGACCTGCATCGTGGCCGGCAGGTGGGCGCCGAAGAGGGGCCCTCTCAGTTCCCAGAGCTTCTGGACCACCTGGACCGGGGTCGGCAGGATATAGGCCGCATTCATCCTGAGCGCGGCGGCCTGCCAGAGAAAGAGAAAGACACAGACCAGCAGGGCAGCAGGAAGAGAGGAATCTCTGCGTCCCGCCGGTCCCCCGGCTGCGTTTTTACGTTTTTTTCCGTTTGTTTTGCTGTTTCCGGATGCTTCTGCGGTTGTTTCTGTCAGTTCTCCGACCTTTCCAAGTGCTTTTTCAGCAACATATTTATCCTGTCTGCTCATTTTCCCGCCTCCCGGAAGAGTCTGATCAGTTCCTCCTTGAGCGCCAGTGCTTCCGGCGCCGCCAGAGAGGCTTCCGTCCTGGGCCGGCCCAGCGGCACTCTGTATTCCCGGAGCGACCGGATCGGGCTCTGCTCCACGGCCAGAATACGGGTGGAGAGAAAGATTGCCTCCTCCACATCATGGGTGATGAAGAGCACGGTCTTCTGCTCCTTTTCCCACTGGTCCAGGAGCCACTCGCGCATGGACAGGCGGGTCAGGTAGTCCAGCGCTGAAAAGGGCTCATCCAAAAGCAGCAGGTCCGCCCCTGTCATCAGGGTCCGGGCAAAGGAAGCCCTCTGCCGCATGCCGCCCGACAGCTCCCTGGGAAGCTTGTCTCCCCAGCCGGCCAGTCCGACCTCCCGCAGAGCCTCCTCCGCCCGGTCATTCATCTCCCTTTCGCCAAGCCCGCCCTGCAGCTCCAGCGGCAGGCGGACATTTTCCGCAACGGTTCTCCAGGGCAGGAGCAGGTCCTGCTGGGGCATATAACCGCATCGATTATTTTGGGAAAAGATCTCGATCCTGCCGGAGACGGGCTCATTGAGCCGGTTCAGGAGCCGGAAGATCGTGCTCTTTCCGCAGCCGGAGGGCCCGATCAGGGAGACGAACTCCCCCCGGCGGACTGAGAAGTCCAGGTTCTCGATCAGCGTCAGATCCTCTCCCGGGTAGGAGAAGGTCACATTCCGGAAGACCGCGGCAGGATTCTGCTCCTCCGCATCCGGAACGGTCTCTCTTCCGGATACGGTTTCTCTTCCGGATTCGATATCTATTCCGGTACCAGCACCTCTTCCGGCTCCCGCGTTTTTATCAAATGTATTGTCAACTGTCTCCGCGATCATTTTCTCATCTCCCAGGCCATATCCCAGAAGGCCGCCTCGTAGCGGGAGCAGTTGATAAAGATCTCATCCAGATGCTTCTTCTGTTCTTCCGTATATCCCGCCGTCAGCTTCTCTGTCAGGCGGATAATATCCAGATTTGCCTTGTGATATTCCTCGCAGGCATATCCCTGCACCCACTCGCCGTAAAAAGGATGGCTCTCAGCCTCCGGAAACTCAGCCTTGATCTGCCTCGCGATCACTTCATAGCTCAGCGCGCAGGAGAGGATCGCGACAGCCGCCTCGGCCGCCCCGCCCTCATAGGCTTCCCGGATCATATAAGAGGTGTAGGACAGATTGTCCAGGGACGGCACTGTTGCGGCCGCCTCCTGCTCGGAAATTCCCAGCCTTTTCATATAGCCCCGATGAATGTCCATCTCCCCGTCCATGATCTGCCGCAGCATGGCCGCGTTATAAGCCATGGCGTCCAGGTCTTTCGCCTTGGCCGCGCCGATCGCGAAAACACGGGCGTAGTCGATCAGATAGACATAGTCCTGAAGCATGTAAAAAATAAATTTTTCAGGTTCCAGGCTCCCGTCCGCGATCCCGCGGACAAAGGGGTGGCTGTGGTACCCCTCCCAGATTTCCTCGGCTGCCCTCAGCAGCCGCTCGGTCATCGGATGCCCGGCGCCTTCGCCGAAGGTATATCCGGCGATCGTCAATGCTGTGTCCATGGTTTTTCTCCTTTCTTCCGCGTCTGCCGGACCGGCAGACGCTCAACCAGACTGTGTACAGCACTCGTTTTGTTACGCGACAGAAGGTGGTGCCCCCAATCTGCCGCAGGTCAGGCCACAGGTTTATAAGAAAATAGAGGAGATCCCTTTCGGGATCTCCTCTGAAAAATCATAGCCCGCCGCAGGCGGCTGCCCATCATGGCAATGCAGCCCTCTGCACGATGTGTCCGTAAGAGAAGCGCTCAAATAAGCGATGTATCCTCCTGCCAGGACTGTCCAAACTATGCTTCCTGATGATCCCTTCGTTGGCATTATCCAAATCAGGTTATGCGGGTTACGGCGGTTCAGCCGACTCTCAGCCTGCTCAGGCAAGCACCCCGTGGTCTGTGATTCCTTATGATAAGTGTCTTCTGTTCATTTGTCAATATATGCGGTCTTCGGCTGCCGGCATTGTCATTCCACCGCCAGCAGCGCTTCCCGGATCTCCCTGGTCAGTTCCTTCTGCTCATCCTCGCTCAGATATTTTGAGGCGCGGATCACGCAGGTTCCCTCCCTTTCATAGGAGCCGTTTTCCATGACGCTTCCGTCAAAGAATGCCAGATATTCCATCCGTTTTTCCGCATCCTCCTTCGAGGCGAAGACCTCCACGGCTCCTCCGCCGGCTGTCCCGATCATCACGACATCGATCGGGCCCTCGTCCGGCTTTTCCGCAGCGATCTCAGCGGCCGCTGCTGTAGCGCCGGTGGCCGAGGTTGCAGACTCTTGCGCGGCCGTTGCACCGATGGCCGAGGATGCAGGCTCTTCTGCAGCTACTGCCGTCGCATCGGTTGCTGAGGTTGCAGACTCTTCCGCGGCCGCTGCCGTCGCATCGGTTGCTGAGGTTGCAGACTCTTCCGCGGCCGCTGCCGTCGCATCGGTTGCAGAGGATACAGACTCTTCCGCGGTCGCTGCCGTCGCACCGGTGACCGAGGTTGCAGATTCTTCCGCGGCCTCTGCCGTCGCACCGGTGACCGAGGTTGCAGATTCTTCCGCGGCCGCTGCCGCCGCACTGGTATCCGCTGTCTCTGCACCAGCTTCCGTTGCCCCGGCGCCGGCCTGGTCCTGTCCCTTTTCCTCATCCCGGAAGGCTTCCCCGGGAAGGAGGTCACGGCTTACTCGGGAATCCAGGAAATAGACACATCCGGTATAGCCGCCATTTTTTCCCAGCAGGCCGTTGGGATCGTCCCCGGTGGTCACGGTCCCGGTCTGGACGACCGTGCTGATCTTTTTCAGCCGTTCCCTGACAAAAGAATCCGGGGGTGCCGTGATATTTTTGAGCATCTGGACACTGTTCTCATAGGCTGTGCATTTTTCCTCAACCTTTTTAAGTGCCTCCGAGTAATCGGGGACGTCCGGCGTCTCAGGGATCTCCGCCCGTGCTTCCTCCACGGCCGCAGCTGCCGCTTCGGCCTCCTGCTGCCGGACCAGGATCTCCTTCCTGCTCAGACTGTCGGTGGCAGACATCATTTCAAGAGGATCGATCTGGGCGGGGATCTCCACCAGAAGCTTCTCCGCCTCCTCCCTGGCGCTTTTCAGTTCCTTTAACGTCCCGGAATCATAGGCTTTCTGTCCGCTGTCGATATCCGTCTGCGCCCGGTCAAGGACCTTCTGCAATTCTTCATTGGCGGACGCGGTCGCCGCCGCAGCTTTATTGTAGGGAGCGATTTCCTCATTATACTGCCGGGCGACGGCATTGTAGGATTCGACTGCTGCGTCTGCCGCCTTTCTCGCACTCCAGATTGAATAGCCAAAGCCTGCAATGACGATCACCGCGATCACTGCTGCGATTCCGATCAGTTTTTTCATTTTTCTTAAATCTCCATTTTGATCCACTGTCAGTTGTCTGTTCGCCTGGTTTTTTCCCGGGTTTAGCGGCCGGCGGCCTCACTTGCCTAATCCGTTATAAAATGTATAATTAATTGTATAATATTAATCTGACAGCACGGGGCGGCCGGTTTTCGCAAAAACTTTCCGCCTGAGGTACAGCACAGCTGCTCCTCATTTTACAGGAAAGAGCCGCATCTGCGCAACCGCCGTCATTTGATCAGGATTTTTCCGCCTCCCCATCGAGATCCACCAGAAAAGGAGACATATGAGACATCACAGTGCATCCGACATGAAGTACCGACACCCGCAGCAAAGAGGGTTCCTGCGCCGTTTTTTTTACAGCGCCGCCCTTCTCTTTTCCCTCCTGGCGATCATAAGCGGCGCCGGAGGGTCCTCTCTCTGTGGAAGCTGTACTCTCCCTGCTCTGTTTTGTGTCCGGGCGGAGGCCTCTCCCCCCTGGAAATATGATTACCGGCTGAGGGGGGACGATGCTTTCCAGGCTCATGCGCGCCAGATCATTGAGACCGGCGTCACGGCCCCGTCCGGCCAGGGCGAGACCTACTACGCGGGTCCGTCGGATGATGTCCAGGGCATGATCAACATGCTGGGACCGGGCGACACGCTCTATCTGCGCGGCGGTGTCTACAGCCGCAAGATCCGCCTCTATGGCGGAGTGCAGGGGCGGGAGGACGCCTATATCACGATCGCCGCCATGCCCGGCGAAGAGGTGATCTTTGACGGCTCCGGGCTCAACGGCCACGACCAGGACCAGGACGGTCCCTCCATGTTCTGGCTCTACGGCTGCGGCTACGTGCAGCTCACCGGCTTCGAGGTCCGCAACGCGCACGGCCGGGACGCCAGCGCCATCCTGCTGGAGCCGGGGACCCACCATGTCGTCGTGAGCGACCTGACGATCCAGAATATCACGACCCCCAGTCCCAAAAGCGAGGACCACTGTGCCAACGCTATCCTGCTGATGGGCCGCGGCAGCTCCACGATCTCCAACGTTCTCCTCTACCGCAACTATATCCATGACTGCAAGACCGGCTGGTCCGAGGCGATCTCCGTCGCCGCCAATGTCGCGAATGTCAATGTCGTCGGCAACCGCCTGGACAACACCGGGAACATTGCCATCTGTTTTGCCGGAAACTACGGGAACGCCCCGTCCTCCGTCGACCGTCCGGTCCACGGCCTGGTCTACGGAAACGTCATCACCAACTGCCACTGCGGCTATGACACCGGTTTCGCCATCTACGCGGACGGGACCCAGGATGTGGATTTCATCTGCAATACAGTAAAGGACTGCGACGGCGGGGTCGAAGCGGGCGCGGAACAGGGCGGCCACTCGACGCACAGCATCCTGATCGCCAACAACCTTCTGACCGGCTGCGCCGAAGCCGCTGTGGGGATCGGGACCCCGGGCGGGGGCGGACATGTCCATTCCGTCACAGTCTACGGCAACCGCTACAGAAATGTGGGATGGCTGAGCGGCGGAGCTTCGATCCTCCGGTTCGGATCCAGCGATGTCAGCACCTACGACAACTATTACATCGAGGATGATTCGGAGATGGATCTGCCTGTCTTCGAGACCTATGACAGCCCCGCCCTTCACTGATCCGCCCCGGGATCCGTCACATACGGGCGAGGTAGCCTGTAGTCACTCCTCCGCAGCATGCCGGAGCGCGTAAGTGCGCAGGCATCGCGAACGGATAATTCGCGGAGGCGATTATCTGTTCGCATCACAGGATGCTTGTGCTCCGTCACAAGCATCCAGAGGAAAAAATCCTATATCGAAAGGATTTTTTCCTCTTTCCCACTGGTATTTTTTCAGATCCACCCGGCCGTCCGGGCAGGGGATCCCCTCTGCCTCCAGCAGCTCAATCTGCCGGTTTCCGCCCCCGAAGGCAAAGGCGGAGGAGACCTCCCCGAACCGGTTCACGACGCGGAAACACGGGATCCGGTCCGGGTCAGGGTTTACATGCAGAGCATATCCGACGACCCTGGACCAGTGCCGGTTGCCGGCCAGGGCCGCGATCTGACCGTAGGTGGCGACTTTGCCGGGAGGGATCTGCGCGACCACCTCATAGATTTTTTCAAAGGAATTCTTTTTGTTTTCCATAGTTTTTTTCACGGGCATCTCCATAAAACCAGGGGATCCAATCGCGATCCTGTCTCCCCGTGTCCGGAAAAAGCTTATCACTTCACAAGGAAAGAACATAAATGATCATAAAAAGGGACATCCTATTCACACCCACCGCAACCAGCAGGACCCTGCACATCTATCTGCCTGAATCTTATTATACAGGCGATGAACTCTACCCGGTCATGTACTTTTTTGACGGACATAACCTCTTTGAGGACGCGGACGCGACCTTCGGCAAAAGCTGGGGGCTGAAGCAGTTTCTCGAGAAGTGGCCGAAGGACATGATCATCGTCGGGATCGAATGCAGCCACGAGGGCAATGACCGGCTCCGGGAATACTGCCCCTACACCTTCCACGGCAACTTCTGGGGAGGCACCCTGGAGGGCACCGGACGGGAAACTCTCCAGTGGATCGTCTCCGAGCTCAAGCCGGTGATCGATCATGAATACCGGACCTGGCCGCACAGGGAGGCGACCGGTATAGCCGGCTCCAGCATGGGCGGACTGATGTCCCTGTACGGAGCTGTCTGCTTCAATGACTGGTTCTCCAAGGCCGCCTGTGTCTCCAGTACGATCTCTCCCTGCATGACACCCCTGCGGCGCGATATCAGAAAAAGCCAGATCGACCCGGACACCCGGATCTACCTGTCCTTCGGCACGGAGGAGGCCTTCCGCCGGGATCCCCAAGACCCTCTCAAGAGCCTGACTGCCCGCCAGAACCTGACCATACAGGACGATCTGGAAAAGCGCGGGGTCATAACAGACTTTTACTGTCAGATCGGAGGCCGGCACAGCGAGGCAAGCTGGGAACAGCAGATCCCCCGCTTTATGAACTTCCTCTGGATGTGACCTCCGGTATACAGGAGCAGGGTCTCTGATCAGGCCCTTTTTCCTGCAGATAAGCCGAAAACGTAACTGCCTCCTTCGCGGAACAGTTACGTTTTCTTTTTTCTCTCCCGTTCACGTCCCCCTCAAAGAGAATGGACAGGGTTACAGTTCAGACCCACCTGAAACGCGAGGTGTTTTGCGCACGCTCCTTGCGCAAAACCCGAGTTTTACGGCGCGCGGCGCTCGCAAAGCGTATTGACAATGCGAAGCTTTGTTATCGCCGCGCGCAAAGTTACATGTACACGCCCTTCGAGGGGGCGTGTACAGTAACTGGACGGGAATTTTCATGCCCTGTTCAGGCAAAATATTCATCGTACCAGACCAGGAAGGTATAGATCGTCCACACCTTCCGCCACAGGTCCGAATTTCCTCCGATGTATTCATCGAAAATGGCCTGGACTCTGTCCACATGGAAAAACCTGGCGCAGCTCTCGCCGGCAAGGCGCCTTCTGACATCCCCGTTCCAGCGTTCATCCGCCATCCAGATCCTGATCGGGACGACAAAGCCCAGCTTTTTGCGGAAGGCGATCTCCTCCGGGAGCACTTTGGCTGCTGCCGTCCTGAAGGCCACCTTGTTCTGCTCCTCATTTACCTTGAATCGGGAGGGAATGCGGGAAGCTATATCAAAAATCCTGCGGTCCGTCAGGGGCATCCGGATCTCCAGGCCGGCTGCGGCCCCCATCTTATCCACGTTCAGATAGATATCACCCTCAAGCCAGATCTGAATATCCACATCGGACATCTTTGACAGCGGATCCAGCCCCTCTGTCTCCTCGTAAATATCCCGGACCAGATTGATCGGCAGGTTCTCCGGATCATATCTCTTCAGGATGTATTCCTTTTCATCCTCTTTCATGATATTGGTATTGCCGACGTAGAAGTTCTTCAGGTTCTCACCATACCGCTCAGCATTGCGGTACATATTGTAGCCGCCGAAAAACTCATCCGATCCCTCTCCCGAGTAGCAGATCTTTGTGTGCTTTGCCGTCTCGCGGCAGCCGATCGCGAAGGCGATCGCCGAGGCATCGCCCAGTGGCTGCTCCATGTTCTTCATCACATAGGGAACGATGGCGAAATACTCCTCCGGCGTGATCCTGCAGCGGTTGAAGCTCCGGCCCAGCAGGTCGGCCGTCTGTCTGGCCAGCCCCGACTCGTCAAACCGCTCTTCATCGTATCCGACGGAGTCCGCCGCCTGCACATCGGACATGGCCAGCACATAGGAGGAGTCCACGCCGCCGGACAGGAAGGACTCCGCGTATTCGTCCGCCTCCTTTACCTCCGGCATGATCCCCGCGAGCGTTTCATGGATCTCGTCCGCCCAGTCCTCCAGGGACCGGCTCTCATCCGGGGCAAAGGCAGGGGTGAAGTACCGCGTGACCGAGATCTCAGAGCCCTTCCGGACAAGATATCTGCCCGGCATCAGCTTTTTGATTCCCTTGAAGAAGGTGTCTTCTCCGGCACAGTAGGTCAGGCTCAGATAGATCTGCAGCAGGTCCTCGTTCAGTTCCTTGTGATAAGCGGGATCCTCCAGAATGTCCCTGATCATCGTGCCGTACAGAAAAGTCCCGTTCTCTGTCATACAATAGTAAAAAGGCTTGGTCCCGAACGGATCTCTAAGACAGAAGAGTTCCTCCTTTTCACTGTCCCAGAGGGCCAGGGCAAACATCCCGTGCAGATGCATTCCCATCTCATGCCCCCATGCCTTATAGGCTTCCTGCAGGATCCTGATCTCCCTCTCTTCCCGGGAAAGCCTGTCCGCATCCCTGATCCCCAGTTCTTCGCTGAGCGCTCTCCAGTTTCTGATATGTCCCCTGTATGTCCTGATCTCAATCATTTAATAGTCCTTCTGAAGCTGATATATTTCCAATAACTCTGACTTTCTGTTGGTCTCCAATTGCGAAGTTCCCGGAAGCGTCCGGCTCTCCGCCGCAGATGCCGCGCAGATCCGTCCGGAAACCCGGCCGGCCTGTGAATGAATACAGCATCGGCGGCCCGGGCATCCCGGGCTTTTGGAGACAGCCTTATTTCATGGCGGCGACGATTGCATCCAGTTCCTCGTCCGAAGCCTTGCCGGGCTTCCACAGAATATGCTGCCCGTCTCCCTTATAGCGGGGGATCACATGCAGGTGGAAGTGGGGGACCGTCTGGCCCGCAGCCTCCTCATTGTTCTGAACAAGATTGGCCCCGTCCGTGTGAAGCCGTTCCTTCATGCGGATCGCCATCTGCTGTCCGATCTTCATCGCCCCTGCCGCCCAGTCCGCGGGGATCTCATAGACATTTGCGAAATGCTCCTTGGGGAGAACCAGGGCGTGTCCCTTTGTTGCAGGTCCAAGATCCAGGATCACGCGGTATTTTTCATCTTCATATAATGTTCTGGAAGGGATCTCGCCATTCGCGATCTTACAAAAAATGCAGTTCTGATCTTTCATACTTCCTCCTTAGTCGACGCGTCTTACGCGGAGACACCCGAGGAGAAATTCGCATTTAAAAGTCTTTCATATATGGACTTTTAAATTGGCGATTTCTCCGATGGGATAAACGAAGTTTGCGGCGCGCCGACGCAAACTTCGAGTACGAATAAAACGCTATCGAGCGTTTTATTCGTACTTCCTCCTTAGTCGACGCGTCTTACGCGGTGTGCAGGTATATTTCATCTTATCATCGGCACTATTTTGCGTCAACAACCGCCCTTTTGAGATTCCCCTCCTCACCTGTAGACAAACTCCATCCGGCCCAGGCGGACATGGTCCCCCTGGTGCATGGTCCTGCTTTCGTTGGGCCTGAGTCTCTCCCCGTTGATCCAGGTCCCGTTGGTGCTGTTCAGGTCACGGACTGTCATCTTTCCCTCCCGGTCGGTCGAGAATCTGGCATGCATGCGGCTTATACTGCTGTCATCGAGCACAGCGTCCACATAGTCCCGCATTTTTCCCACCACACAGGGAAGCTCGGTGAGGCTGATCCGCTCCCCTCTGCAGGCTCCGGTGCCGTAGAGTCCCATGGGCTCCCCCGCATCCGGCCCCAGCAGGCAGGTCTCTCCGGGCAGGGCCAGGGACCGTCCGGGATCCTGCCCGCCGTCGGGACCTCTTTCCGCGGCCGCGGAAAAACCGGAATCACCTTGAATACCGGTGTAGGGGCTGTATTCATCCCAGCGGACAGGTGGCTTCCCCATAGTTTCTCCGCTGCCGGTATCAATTCCGGATCTGCCGCCATACAGGCCTTCTCTTCCGGGATTGGCCTCTCCCTTTCTCTTTTCCCTCCCGGCGTCCCCGCCTCTGCGGCCGGCTTCCCCGGCGCCGGCCCTGCCGCGGATCATCCTGACCAGCAGGATCAATATCAGGGCCGCGCCCGCAAGGGCCAGAAAGCCCCCTCCGGCCCGGGTCAGGAGCAGGGCCTGTTCCGTCAGGCCCTGGAACCTGCCCGGCAGGACCAGAAGGCCCCCTGCGCCGACCAGGAGGAGACCGGCGGCCAAAAAGCCATAGAGTCCCGGGATGCCCCTTTCCTCCCCGGTATCCGCCGGGGTCTCCGTGTCTCTTCCCGGAGAGGGACGATCCTCCCTTCCCTCGCGGCCGACAAAGGCCTCCCCGTATTCCGGCACCTGCCGGTTCCTGCCGTCTGCCTCATAGAAGGGACCTGTATTGGGTCCGGAACCGGCAGGTCCACGGGCAGGGCCGGAAGAAAATACAGGGCCTTCGGGATCCCCTGCCCGTGTGTCCGCAAAGCCGGGAAAGGATCCGTGCCTGTGTTTCGCCGTCTCCTGTCCGATCCGGATCCCCAGTTCCTCCAGAACCTCCTCCCTGAGCCTGAAGCCGGGCTTCTCAGCCAGCATGCAGAGTCTGTAGACAAGCGCCGCCGCTCTCTTGTCTTTTCCATCCACCCTGTCCGCCAGGAAGGTGAACAGCCTCTCCCATCCGCCCTCCTCCACTTCGCCCGGATAGTAGATAAAGGAGCACTCCTGACCCCTGAAATCCACATATATACAGGGCGGATCCAGGACCATATGGGATGCGTCCAGCAGGTATTCCGTCAGTGTTTTTTCCAGCCTGAGTAGGTCCTCCAGCAGCTTCTCGATATCCGCCCCCCTGATCGGCCTTCTGTCATAAAGGTCCTCCAGGCTCTGCCGGGAGGTGATATCGTAATACAGATAATCCCGGTTGTCGATACAGCGGCTGCTGCAGGGGAGAAGGCCCCTGATCTGGTTGGCCGCAAGCATCCGGTATTGATAATTGTCCCTCAGCTCCCGGGGACATTCCATGACAAGGTAATTGTGTGATGCGTCGCTGTAAAAAGTTCTTTCCTTCTTCTCCTCCATGTTTTTCCCTCCCCTGCAGCGTCACGGACGTTGCTGTCACAGTCCCTTCGGTATGTGCTTCGGTACTGCGATAACAACTTCCGACAATCGTATTCCGATATTTTCGCCGTTTCACCCGGCTTTTGCATGAACCCCCATGCAAAAGCCCCTCGAATCCGAAGGCTGTGAATAAAAACTCCCGGACCTCTCTCTCGAAGGACGTGTATCCGTGCCCCTGCAGCGTCTAAGGCTCCTCCGCGCCGGACGCAGGTCTGGCCCCTGAGGCAAGGTTCAGGATCCTGCGCACTCTGCGGTAATCCCGGGGCGGGTCCGTCTTCCTCGCCTTTTTCTCAGCATCCAGCCTCCAGGTCCTTTCCCCGTCAAAAACCGGAAGACCAAAGAGCGGAGGCTCCATCTCCCCGCTGCACTTCACCCTGATCTCCCTGCCTGAGGAGGCCGCTGTATCCAGACCGGAGAGCATAAACAGCTTCTCCCCCAGCTGCCTGTGGATCTCCTCCGCGCTGACCCGGTCTGCCTTCCCCTTCTGAATGCTCTGCCGGTAGCTGAGCACATAGGAGTCCTGGGCCAGCACACACCGGTCATAGAGGTAACAGGCCATATAAATGATCATCACCAGGATGCATACGACCACTGGCATGATCAGGGCGGCTTCCACCGTAAAATATGCTCCCGCTCCCGCTTTCGGGCCCGCGGCACAGGCACTGTTTACCGGCTGGCGGCAAGGACCAGGATCCAGGCCAGGCCCGCAAAGGTGAGAAAGGGCATGCGCGTCTTCCCTTTGACTTTTCCAAGTGCCAGTAACAGGATCCCGCAGACACAGGTCAGAGACAGGGAGGCCATGAGCAGGATCCAGGCCGGGCCGGGGCCCAGCATGGCCCCGGCTGCCAGAAAGCAGAGCCCGTCTCCTGATCCGGCGGCCTCCTTTGCGGCTGCGCAGATGAGGAGCAGCAGGATCCCCGGCAGCATTCCCGCGGCGAACAGGATCATATCCAGGCTGCCGTCCGCCAGGGCCGGAAGATCCAGAACAGCTGCAGCGGCGCCGGCCAGAGCTGACAGGGGGATGCTGATCCTGCGGACCCGGAGGTCCTGCAGGGCACAAATCCCCAGATAGACAGAGAACAGGATCAGGCGGCAGACAGCAGTTGCCGCCATCCCTTCCGGTATGAGTCCAGTCATTGATCAAGTTTCCCTCCTCTCTCCTGCGGCCCCCGGATCAGATGCAGATCCGGGCCCGTCTGTATTGCGGATCTCCTGCCAGTGTCCGCCTGCTTCCGCAATTTTATCAGAGCCGGTCTGTCCCGGCGGATCCCCGCGGGTCCTTTGTCAGTGGGCACCTCCGCATTTGGGGCAGGGGCGCAGGTGCTGCGCCGCCTCCTGCGCGGATTCCTCGTGGGTCGTCCTGGTGATCCGCGAGCAGTGAGCCGAGCTGTGAAAGCGGTTTCCGTCCGGCGTGATGAAGACCTTCCCGCTCTTTGACGGATGGCAGTACTCACAGGCATGGTAGATGGATCCGTCGTTGGCCCTCAGATGGCCCAGGTCCGAGGCATCCACCTCATGGACATGCGGCTTCAGGTAGACGCAGTCCGGGTCCTTGTGATAGACCACCCCGTTCTCCGCGACGATGACCGATTCCCCACCTGCCTCCTCCCCCGTCCCGCTGTCCGCCGCCCCGGCCCCGCTGCCGATCTCATAGCCGGTCCAGGCATGCGCGTAATAGGTATTGCGCATGGAAAAATCCGGTCCGCAGATGATGGGGATGAAGGGCCTGGTCCTGTAATCCGCGTGCAGCTCCACAATGCCGCTCTCGGACAGGATCCGGGACCGCAGAAGGGAAATGCCGGAGCTGCCGCCCCGCAGGCAGGTGTTGTTCATATAGGCGGAGCCCAGATGATTTCTGACCTCCCCCGCGGCAAAGGCCAGGGACAGAATGTCCCCGCCCGGAATGTCCGGGGCACTCTCCCCGCCCTCTCCAGTTTCCCCCTTCGCGAACTCCCGGTACCAGGCATATTCGCAGATTCTGTCCCCTGCCTGCTGCAGGGCCGCGTCGACATTGCTCTGCAGGCGGATCATATCCAGAAGAAAGAGCACATTGAATATAAAAAAGAGAAAAAGCGGCAATACCAGGGCCGCCTCCACCGTCATGCCGGCCTGCAGTCCTTTTTTCCCGGCAGGACCCGCATCCTTTTTTCTAAAAAGAGCGATGCCTTTTTGATTCGGCCCCTTTCTGATGTTTTCTGCCCGGAGTAACCTGTTTTCCATCGCTGTAATCACCTCCCCAAAAAGGCATCGCTCTTTCCGCCGGGTCCCTGCCGGCCACGGTCCTTTGCGGGCTGCGGGCCGCCTGGTCCTGTCAGTTCCTTCTTTCAGTTATATCCCTCGCTCTTGACCAGCTCGAACGAATATCCGAACCTGCTCGTGACAGAGGCCGTCATGGAAAAGGCATCCGCGCACCAGTCCATGCAGAACCCGCTGTTGCCCTCCGTCATCCGTATATCCATCTCCATGATGTCCATGGTCCGGATACTTTTGACAGAGCTTCCCTCCAGGAACAGGAGTCCCTGCAGGTAATCCGTGTAGAGGAGACCTGTCCCGGCTCCGCTCCCCGCGACCGCATCCTCCGGGGCCAGAAGGCCAAGGAAGGAGGTCCGCCAGGTCTCAGGCGTCTTTTGAAGCGGCACCCTCCCCCCGTCAAAGAGGGTGCGCAGGTCCCGGATGCTCTCCAGGTATGCCCAGGAAAAGAGCAGGACATTTTTGAAGAGCTCCGCCAGCTGGGGGCTGAAGAGGACCAGGGAGACCAGGACCGCCACGGCCTGGGCCTGCGCGCCGCGGGCCGTATCGGAAAAAATACTGGCACAGTTGGAGGCCATCCGGATCAGGAAGAGCCTCTCGGCCGTCTTTTCCAGATTTTCCATATCTGTCTCCCTGCCGCACAGTATGTATTCCAGCTGGTATTTCAGCCTTCCCTTCTCCAGAGGACGGGTGTAGCAGCCGCACTTTTCTCCCAGATAGAGGTCAAAAACCGCCTCATCCGCCCGGGGATATCCATGGGAATTGTCCGGACGGAGCCCGTCTCCGTAGTGGATTCCCCTCCCGGACAGGAGATTTGTGCCAGCCACTGCCTGTGAGATCCCGGACGTATCCCCGAAGATCTGGCGCAGGATGGGAAGCAGGCGGAACTGGTCCATGGCCTCCACGGCCTCCTGCGCAGTCTCATCTCCCTCCTCTCTTGCTTCTCTGCGCTCCTGTGCTGTGTACTCTTTTTTTGCTTTTTCCTTCGCCTCCCGGATTCCCTCCCGGAGGTCCTCTCCCGCCTCCTTTCTCTTTTCCTCCCAGACGGCCCCGTCCTCCAGCATGCCCTGCCAGACAGATGTATCCGGCAGGATCTCCGCCAGGACTTCCCCTCCCGGCGCCGCCGTCATATAGGCAAAGACCTGCTCCCGCAGGGCCTGCGCCCGGTCATCCGCCGCAAAGCGGGCGGCATCCAGTGTCAGGCCGGCCAGGGAGGTCCCCGTGAAATCCCCCTTCAGGCCGAAACCGGGAGCGGGCTCCGCGGTCAGATTTTTCTCCATATAGGTCTGCAGATGCTGACGCAGGTTTTCCACAGATCCCGTCCCAGTCCCGTAGGAGGTGTCGATAAAATACAGGTCATACTGGCGGAGGAGTTCGCGGTGGAACTCCCCCAGAACAGAGCGGACCGCAATATTGCCCGCAGTTTCCGTCTTCATGCGGACCGCGTTGATCCTGGCCCCTTCTACCAGCACCAGGATCAGGGACAGGAGGACCGTGATGGTCAGGGCCAGAAAGACAGTCAGGTATCCCCCGGCATACAGCTTCTGCTTCGCCCTCTCTTTTTCCTTCATCCTGTCCTCCCCCTTTCGCGGTCAGACCGCCGGTCCGATCCGGCCGGCCCGGCCGATGATCTTGTTGCTGTCTGTTGTGATCTTTTTGAATATCTTGTTGACCAGGTCGTTGATCTGCTTTTTGAAGACAATGACCAGGCCGATCAGGACGACGATGATCAGTATGATCTCCACCGTCCCCATTCCGGATTCATCCCTCCAGAATTCCTTTAAGACTCTACCCATATCCTTCCTCCCTTTCTATGGTGCTTTTTTGAACAGCTGCCGGCAGAAAAGACCCTCCTTTCTCCAAAAAAACATCCGGCTTCAAAAGTAACATCCGGCAGCAGTGCTTTTGTAACCGGTTCTCACATGGCAAAGCTGAAATATGCCGGCACGATAATGATCAGCATCGTGATCCCCAGCATGATCATCATGGGAAAGAGGAGCTTTGTGCCCGCCTCCTCCCCCAGCTCTCTCGCAAGATTTTTCCTTTCCTCGAAGGCATTCTGCGCCTCCTCCTGCAGTACATCCAGAAGCGTATCATTTCCTCTGCGGAGATTCTGGACCAGGAGGCTGCACAGCTTTGTGTACTGGCGCGACCGGCATCTGCGCCCGAAGTGCATGTAGGCTTCGGCCTCAGCCACCCCGCTGTCCAGTTCATTGCATACCAGCAGGATCTCCTCTCCCAGATACCGCCCGTTCTCCCTTCTGCCCCGCTTCCTGTCTGCAGGGTCGTTGGTTTGGGCCAGGTAGTCCGCCCCGCATTTGTAAAAGATATTCCGGACGCTCATCCCGGCTCCCAGATACAATACGATCCTGCTGATCAGCTGCGGATAGTCGATCGCGAGCTGGCGGCTCCTCTCGATGGTCCTCTCGTGGAGTCTGCGGCCCATGATATACCAGGCCGACACACATACCAGCAGGGCCAGCAGCAGAAATCCCGGACTCAGGTCCTCGACCTTTTCCTCCCAGGAGAGGGCAAGTCCGGCCGCTCCCGACGGGACCACAAAGGTCTGGTCCACGGAGCTCTCCCTCTCAGCCGCCTTCAGGGCCTCCGTGATCTTTTCTCGCGTCCGGGTCTCCTCATCCCGGACCGGTGCCCGCACTGTAAAGTGCATTTTCTTTTCAAAACGGTAATCGGCATAGGTCAGAAAGACCGTCAGGTCCACCTGCTCCGCCTGTTCCTCTCCGTAATCGCTGTTAAAGATGCTGCCATCTGTATCCAGGACCGAATAGCGGCTGCTCTCCCAGCCCAGGACAAAGGGCTCCGCATCCTCCGCCGCGGGCATGCTGAGCGGATACCGGATCTCCGCCGGGTCCCGGTTCTCACCCAGCAGGCAGCCGGGATACTGGTCCAGGATCTCCTGCGCCCGCGCCTGCGCCTCCTGCCAGGTCAGCTGCCGGGCATGGACCGTGAAGGAATATGTTCCGTAATCCTTCTTTTCCTCCTGTTTTCCTTTTTCTTCTTTCAGGAAAGAATCTTGTCCGGAGGAAGTTCTCCCGGAGGACACTTCCCCGGGGGATGTTTCCCCGGACTCCTCTTTCCCGGAGGATGCTGCCCCGGACGGAAGCAGGGCTTTTGCTCCTGCTCCCTCCTCTTCCCGGACAGGTCTTGCCAGCAGGCTGACCCTCCGGTCCTCCCCTCCGGCGGGGGCCCTCTCTATGGTCCCGTCCTCCCTCAGAAGGCCGGAGCGCAGGGACGCGAAGTGGAGCGCCCCCGCCAGCGTGATCCCGGCGATGATCAGGAGCAGGAGTTTCTCGGCCCTTTCTATCCTGTACAGGACTTCCCTGCGGCGGGCTTTCTGGACCGGATACAGAACGGCCAGATCGCTGCGCAGGCCCTCCTCTCCCGGAATGGGAAGCTCCCGGCCTCCGCGCCGGAGTTTTTCCCGGAATTCATACAGCTTTCTGCACAGAAAGACAGCCATTCTCCTCAGCGGCAGCAGGACGGGGGGATCCCGGGCAAAGGCCGGCACCTCCTCTCTGCGGGCCAGGACCCCCAGGGCCAAGAAGCCTCCCGCGAGCACAATATATAAGCCGGAATACAGCAGCCCTGTCACCTTGTTCATATCAGTCTCCTCCTCTCCCTTCCCCTTTCTTTCGCAGCCCTACAGCTCGATCTCCATGATCCTGTCTGAAAGCAGGACTGCCAACAGATAAGCTGCAAGACAGCCTGTCATAAATACGATCCCTCCCGCATTGTGATAGAGGACATCAAAAAAGCCCTCCGTGGACACGCCCAGATAAAAAATGATAAAAAAGGGCACGATATCCATGATCTTCTGCTCAAACCGTCTGCTGCTGAGCAGGATCTCTATCTCTGTGTCGATCTCCATGCGGTCCCGGATCAGGGAAGCCGTCCGGTTCAGGATCTCCGGCAGGTTTCCGCCGCTCTTTCTGGCTATGGAAAAGACCTCGGCAAACTCCCGGATCTCCTCTATGCGCCAGCGGGCCGCAAAATCCCCCAGCAGCTTTTCCAGGGAGATCCTGTTTTCAAGGCCCCGCACGATCCTGTCCATCTCCTTTGTGATCATGGCCCGCTCCCCGAACTGGAAGGCCATCTCCCGCCGGCATTCGGCAAAGGCGTTTTCCGCGGAATATCCCGCCTTGAGCGCCGTGACGATCGCCGCCAGGGCCTCCCGGAACTGGCCGGACAGCTCCCTCTTGTCCTTTTCTTCCTTTTCTCTGCATCTCCTTTTATAGTAGGGGAGGAGCAGGGGGCACAGAAAGACCGCCGCCAGCGGGGAATCGTAAAAAAGGTAAGCGACCACGCCGATCAGGACCGCCCCCTCCAGAAGAAACTGCGCGTGGTCCGGAAATCTGATCCGGCTCCAGCGTCCGCCCTTCTGCCCCCCGTCTCTCCGCTCTCTTTTCCCCTTCATTTTTCCTTTCATAATTTCCTCGTATCTGTTCAGCACCCCGCGCTGAGATCCCATTGGGATCAATCTGCATACCAGAAAACACTGCCGGGCATTTTCGTCAGAGCGGCGGCCATTTCACTCCCGCCATGGCGAGCTTGCCCCTGGAGGAGAGGGAGTTCTCCGCCTCCCATCTTCCCTGGATCCGGCCGCCCTGCTCCGCGGTCTCCCGGAAGCGAAAGAGCGGGACCGTCACGATGCGGCCGTCCTCCATCCCGGTGACCTCACAGATCTCCAGAAGCTTCCTGCTCCGGTCCCGGAGCCTGCCAAGGTGGACGATCACATCGATCGCCGAGGCCAGCTGGCCGCGGATGGCCGGCAGCGGAAGCTCCATCCCCATGAGGATCATGGTCTCCAGCCTGGCCAGCATATCGCGGGCGCTGTTGGCGTGCCCCGTACTCAGAGATCCGTCATGTCCTGTATTCATAGCCTGGACCATATCAATGGCCTCGCTCCCCCTGACCTCTCCGACGATGATCCGGTCCGGCCTCATGCGCAGGGCCGACCGGATCAGGTCCCGTATGCTGATGGGCCGGCAGCCTTCCACATTGGCATTTCTCGCCTCCAGCCTGACCAGATTGTCGATGTGCCTGATCTGCAGCTCGGCGTTGTCCTCGATCGTGATGACCCTCTCATCCGCCGGAATGAATTCCGACAGGGCATTGAGAAAGGTGGTCTTTCCCGATCCCGTCCCGCCGCTGATAAAGATGTTGTAGCCCGCCAGGACCAGGCAGCGCAGGAAGGAGACGATCTCTTCGGAGACCGAGCCCAGGGCCAGCAGGTCCTCCATCAGGATCGGCCGGTCCGGGAAGCGGCGGATCGTGACGATCGGCCCGTTCAGGGCCACGGGGGGCAGGACCACGTTGACGCGGTCTCCGTTTGCCAGCCTGGCATCCACGATCGGTGTCGATTCATTGACGACCCTGTTGCAGGCGGAGACGATCTGCTGCACGACATCCTCCAGCTTCTCCCTGGAGACAAAGGTCCTGTCCGTCCTCAGGATCCTCCCGCCCTGCTCGATAAAGACCGCGTCCGGACCGTTGATCATGATCTCGGTGACAGAGGGGTCTTCGATCAGCTCCTGGAGGATGTCCAGTCTGCGGATGGTGTTGAAAAGCTCCAGGCGCATCTGCTTCATCTCGTCCAGCGACAGCCCCGTTGCCCTCTTCGCGCGGATGATCTCCTCGTCGATCAGGCCCAGGACCTCCTCATCCTCAACGCTTCTGGAAAAATCGATCCCCCGCATGATCGCGCCGTGGATCTCATCCCTGACCTCGGTATAGACCTGTGCCGCCATATCCGCTCCTTCCTCCGGCGTCTTCCGCGTCCTCACTTCTTCTCATCCCTCCGGCTGCAACTTCCCGCGTCTGCACTTCTTCGCATTTCCCGGCCACATCTTCCGCGTCCATACTTCTTGTCATTCCCCCTGCCAGGCCTCCCCGCTTTCGGGGAAAGCTCTTTCCGGAAGGCCCTCCCCGCAGAGGAGTCTCCCGCGTATATAGGCCGCGAGTTCTCCCCTGGTCAGGTCCTCCAGCCCGGAGGGGAGCTCCCGGAAGACCGGAAATCTGCAGTATTCGGTCTTCATCCTGACATCCTCATAATCCATCCTGCGCAGAAGGTCCTCATACTGAAAATATCTGGCCCGGGAAAAGGGCTCGTCCCGGATGATCGTGTAGACCCTGTCGCAGGTCCTGAGCAGGTCCAGCAGGCCGTCCGTGTGCTCGGTCAGGTCCATGAGCAGGTACTCGTATTCCGTCACTTTTTCGATCGTCCTGAGCAGACTGCTCCACTGCTCCTTCCTGATGGACCGCAGTTCGATAAAGGATTTCATGGGAGGCAGAAAATACATCCCGCCGGCTGTCTCAGTCATGAGCTCCAGCTGTCCCGCCATCTTCTCCCTGGCGCATTCGTTGTAGTAGATCAGGTCGCTCACGCTTCCCCGGAATTCTCTGGACAGCATCTTTTCCAGGCCTGAGAAGGCTTCGAAATTCATATACAGGACCTTGTGCCTGCGGGCCAGGATCTGGCCCAGGGTCATTGTGAACGTCGTCTGCAGGCAGCGGGTCACAGGGGTATAGACCCCGATCCTGATCATGGGCCTGCCGTGCCGCATGGACGCGACGACCGGCTCGTCTCCGATCCCGCACCTGAGGCGTATGGCCTGTGCTATGTTTGTGATCGGCTGATATTTGCTGATATTCTCCGGCTCCTCCATCCATTCGTCGCTCTCATTCAGGACCAGAAGCCTCTCAAAACCGGCCCCGGCGACAGCGCCGTCATACTGGGACTGGGAGATCACGACCAGGGAAGCCCCCTTTACATCCGGATCCTCCAGCAGCTTTTCCGCCCCTGTATAGAGCCGGATCTCACAGGGAAAGGCGGCCTCCCGGCGCAGGTATTCCACCAGCCTGCCCGCATAGGACAGGTCGCTGTCACAGATCGCGATCGTTTTTTCTGTTCTCTCCAGGTTATTCATACAAACCTCCTATGATACAGGCCTCCCCTAATACAGGCCCGCCAGATGCAGGATCACGCCCGCAGCGACAGGCACTGCGAAGTGGACTGTGCGCGCCCGCCCCCCTGACAGGATCAGACCGGCAAGCCCGCCCGCGGCTCCGATCAGAAAGGAAGCCGCAAAACATCTGAGATAAGCCTCGGACGTCATAAAGGCCGAGACCGCCGCAAGCAGCTTGATATCTCCGGCCCCCAGCCCGCCCGCGCTGTAAAAGGGAAAAAGCACAAGCAGGGTAAAGCCGGCACTGCACAGGACCTCCAGAAGCCCCGTGGATCCGGCCCGGTCCGCCGCAAAGATCAGGCCGGCCACAAGTCCGGGGACCGTGACCGCGTTATAGACCTTCCCCTTCATCAGGTCTGTCACCGCACAGATCCCGGCAAGGCAGAGCAGAACCATGTCCCCCGGCCGGGACAGGGCGGCGGCAAGGAGAGCGCCGCCCTGAATGATAGAGCACTCCGGAATCTTCATATGTACCCTTCCTTTCCATTCTTCCGCAGCATGCCGGAGCACGAAGTGCGCCGGCAGACATCCCGGCCAAAGCATTGGCGCAGCGGAAATCTCTGATCCGCCGCGGACACGGCGGCGGATTTATATCATATTGTTGAATCTTCATAAGCTTCCGGCCTTCCTTTTTGGAGAATTATAGCTGTCCGGCCAGGCCTTTTCAAGCCATCTGTATGAAATACTTCACTTTCTACGTTTTGACGAAAAGTATCCCTTTTTTTATCCACAAGAGCCCTTTTTATGCATTTTTATCAACATTTTACCTGTCAAAACT
>DGUF01000054.1:0-10793 GCA_002394525.1 Lachnospiraceae bacterium UBA4317
GGCGTTCAGCGGCGCGTAAGCGCATAGGAATCGCTGAACGCGGCGTTACATGTAGCAATTGCTGAGGTCCTTCCCGGCCCGCCGGGAAGGACCTCTTTGCGGAAGAACACGAGTGCCGTTTTCGGGGCGGCGCCAGCCGCGGAAGGACCTCTTCGACAGGGGGGCGGGAACTCCGCCGACCGCATATCTTGAAAAAATCTGTACGCTTTTGCGCAGATATTGTGGGTGAAACGGTATTTTTTTACGTTTTTTATGTGAAACTGACCAATCTGCTATATCCAAAACAGAAGAAATGAATTATTATAGTTGTGTATGCATGTTACAGGCCGACCTGAAATTCGAAGCGTTTTTGAGCGGTCTTCAGCGAAAAAAACTGAGTTGGACGGCGTTCAAGCGTCAACAATGCTTCGCATTGTGTAAGCGCATTGGAATCGCTGAACGCAACGTTACGAGTTCACGCCCTTCAGGGGGGCGTGAACTGTAACGTATGTTCTGGGGGCTTTATCCCGCAGAGACGCTTGTACATTAGAGGAGAGCATGGGTATTTTTGACAAAGGGGATGCCTCGGGCGGACCGGTCCGGAGTGCAGGAGAAAAACTGAACAGGTTTCTGCGGAGAAACGCAGCCGGTGAGGAGGACCTCGATCAGCTGATCCGGCGCCGCAAGCGGCAGACGATCGCGGGCCGGCTGGACGAACACCGGCTGAGTTCTGAAAACGGGACTCCGAAGCGGGGCAGGCGCAGTGTCAAGGAGAGGCGTGAGGCCCGGGTGAGCTGGATGTTCCTTTTTCCCAGCATCGCCGGCGTGAGCCTGTTTTTTGTGCTTCCCTTTTTCGTCGTCATCTATTATTCCCTGATCGACAACCCGGTCAGGCACCGTTTTGTCGGCTTTGTCAACTATGTCAAGGTCTTCAACAACAGCGCCTTCCGGCTGGCCGCCTGGAACACTCTGAAGTTTTCCCTGGTGGCGGTCCCGCTGGCGGTGGGCCTGTCTCTGTTGCTGGCGGTCGTCATGGAACAGCGGCTGCCCTGGAAGAGCCGCTTCCGGTCCTTCTTTTTGAGCCCCATGATGGTCCCGACGGCTTCTGTCATTATGATCTGGCAGATCCTCTTCCATTACAACGGACTGGTCAACTCGGTCTTCGGGGGGATTTTCGGGGGAAAGATCGACTGGCTCAAATCGGGCTATGCCCAGGTTCCGGTCATTATCCTCTTTTTATGGAAAAATCTGGGCTACAACATGATCCTTTTCATGTCGGGCCTGTCCAATATACCCAGGGACCAGATCGAGGTCGCGAGGCTGGAGAGTGCCACGGAGTTTCAGATCTTCTGGCTGATCAAGATCCGCTACCTGTCTTCGACGATCCTTTTCGTCACGATCATGTCCCTGATCAACTCCTTCAAGGTATTCCGGGAGGTCTACCTGATGGGGGGAGACTATCCCTATGACGCGCTGTATATGCTGCAGCACTTCATGAATAATACCTTCAGATCCCTTGATTATCAGAAGCTGAGCTCAGCGGCGGTCATGATGGCGATCTTCATGGTCGTGGTGATCGGAGCCCTCTTTCTGCTTGAAAACTATTACGGCAGGGATCTGGAGTAATTCAAACATATCTTGTAGAAGAAACAGGGAGAACTGCTTTGCCTTTTCACACAGACAAGAGATCCGGGGGAAAATCCCCGGGAGAGTGGGTCAGGGACCGGAGAAAATTTGGCGCCGGTCCGTCTGTCAAACACTTTTTCCAGGACGATGCCGGCCCGGACTCTGAAGATACTCCTCAGGATGCCGCCGGTCCGGATGCCGTAAATACGGATCCTGCCGGTCCGGATCCTGCGGGTCCTGACGCCGGGGGCGCCGTCACGGAGACGGAGGTCCGGCCGCGGGAGGCGGGCAGGCCTGCTGCCCCAGAGAATGATGAGGATGAGGAGACCCCCGCCGAAAGACTGAAGAGACAGTTCACCAGACAGCGGGTGGAGACGATCCGGATGGTCATCCGGACGGCGGTCGCGGGCTTTTTTGCCATCCTTTTCCTCATGCCCATTGTTCTGACCATCACCAACTCCTTTATGACAGTCTCGGAGATCAATGCCAACTACGGCGTGATCTTTGCCAAGAAGGACGGTGTCCGTGTTTTCATCAGTCAGACGGTCAACCTCAAATTCCTGCCGGATATCATCTCCTTCGGCCAGTATTTCAAGGTGCTGTTTCTGAGTCCGGAATATCTGTTGAAATTCTGGAATTCCTTTTTCTATGTCGTTCCGATCGTTGTCTTTCAGCTGGCCGTCGCCTCTCTGGCCTCCTATGGATTCGCCAGATACCGGGGGCGGGTGAGGGAGATCATTTTCTTCTCCTACATCATCCTGATGCTGATGCCCTATCAGGTCACCCTGGTCCCCAACTTTCTGGTCTCGACCTGGCTGAATATCATCAATACGAGGTGGGCGATCCTGCTGCCGGGCTTCTTTTCCCCGTTTGCGGTCTATATGCTCACCAAATATATGCGAAGGATCCCCAAATCCATTTATGAAGCCGCTGAGATCGACGGAGCCGGGGAGTGGCAGATCTTTACCGGGGTCTGCCTGCCCAACTGCAGAGGCGGGCTGGCCTCCATCGCGATCCTGATCTTTATCGATTACTGGAATATGGTCGAGCAGCCCCTGATCCTGCTCTCCGATGACCAGATGCACCCGCTGTCGGTCTTCCTGTCCAGGATCAACGCCGACGAGATCTCGCTGGCTTTTGCGGTCGCAGTCATCTATATGGTCCTGCCCATGATGGTCTTCCTCTATGGAGAGGACTACCTGGTCGAGGGAATCATCTACCAGGGCGGAATCAAGGAATAAAGCAATGTGTCTCAGCGCAAGGCGCTTCGACGTGAGAGGTAAGTATGAATATCGAAGACAAGGAACTGGCCATGCTCCAGAGGAGCCAGAGGAGAAAGGATATCATCAAGAACATTACGATCGTCTTCCTGCTGATCCTTCTGGCCCTGACCCTCTTTTCCCGCACGATCATGAATCTGACCCTGCCTGAGGTCGCGACCCATGCAGTGACGGAGGGGGAGGTCTCCCCCAGAATCCGCGGGCAGGGGACGGCCGAGGTCCAGGATCCCTATACGGTATCCGTGACTTCCGCCAGGACCATCAAGAGCGTCGCCGTCCGGGTGGACCAGGATGTCAAGCGCGGGGATGTGCTCTATTACCTGGAGGACACGGAATCCGAGGAGCTCCGCACGGCAAAACAGGAGCTTCTGGACGCCCAGACCAACTTTACCAGGCGTATCTTTGACGGAACCCTCTCCGACAGCGATATCACGAGGCTGAGGGCTGGCAACTACCGGAGCGACGATGAGCTGCAGTCCGTGGTCGGAGCCATCAACAGGCGGTTTGAGGCGGCCCAGAGGGAGAAGACCCTGGCGACTGCGGAATACGAAAAGATCAATGCCCAGTACCAGGCGGCAATAGAGGAGGAAGACGGGGACACCGGCACGGGAGCAGGGAACGGCACCGGCACAGACTACGGCGATGATGATATCGCGGAGGCCAGCGCGACCGGAAGCGGGCGCAGCGTCCAGGGGGCCGGCACGGTCAATAAGTCGGCCGCCTCTGTAGAGACCAAGGCGTCAGAAGAACTCTCCGCCATGGCTTCGACCGGCTACACGGGATCCCGAAAGATCCGCAAGCTGGTCGAGAAGATGGAGAAGTCCAATCTCAGGAAACTTGAGGCGGAACTCAATTATGAGGAGATCGCCGCCGAGAGGGAAAAGATCCTCAATACCGTCAATGCGGAGCTGGACCTCAAGACCTACCAGGATGCCATCAACAAGGCCCAGGTCAAGGTGGACCGGCTGCAGAAGGAGGAGATCGGCGCGACGATCACGGCTCCTGTCGACGGCAAGGTGACGAGCCTGAGCTACGGCGCGGGAGAGACCACGTCCGCGGATTCGCCGGTCGCCATTATCCGGATCGACGGCAAAAAGCTGTCCGTCAGCTTTTCCGTGGACAAGGAGCATGCACAGAAGCTGAGGATCGGCGACGAGGCCCAGCCCCAGAACTCCTGGGAGTATGAGGAGGGCTTCAAGGCCACCCTGCGGCAGATCACAGCGGATTCCAGCGACCCGCAGAACATGCGGCTGCTGAAATTTGAGATTGACAGCACTTCGGTCGCGGCCGGGGACAATGTGCAGCTCCAGATCGCGGAGACCTCCAAGTCCTATGACCTGGTCGTCCCCAATTCCGCGATCCGCAACGATTCCAACGGCACCTTTGTCTTTGTGCTGAACACCAAGCAGAGCCCGCTGGGCAACCGCTACATCATTTCCAGAGAAAATGTCAAGGTCCTGGCCAAGGACGACGTGAACAGCGCCATCAGCGGCGCGGTCGGACTCTACACCTATGTGGTGACTACATCCGACAGAATGCTGACGACCGGAGAGCAGGTCCGTCTCTCCAACGAAGTGGAATCGGACGACGAATGATGCGGCTGTAAATGCCATATATCCGGATAAAGAACATAATTAAAAATCATTAAGAGACGGGCGTAGAACGTCAGGAGGCGGCGCATGGCCGGAAGGCATGCGCCGCCGGCGGAGTTTTGGATGAAAGAGACGGATAGAGAAGACAGCAAACTGAATAAGGCAGGCAGTGCTGTCCGGGAGGGGGGCCGCCGGGCGGCCCGGAAGATCCGCGGCTTTCTGGCAAAGCTCCGCGTCTGGCAGAAGGCGGGACTTGTGGTCTGCGTCTTTTTCTGGATCATCTCGGCGGTCATCGGCCTGGTGTGCGGGCGGATCGCCGCGGGCATGCAGGACCAGACCTTCGCCGGCAGATGGTCCGGGGAGCAGGACTGCGCCCAGGTCAGCACCTATGTGGCGGATACGGCCCTGATGTCGGAAGACCATGTCAAGGCGATGCGGAGCCTTTTGTCCAACATTCTGGAGACCGCTTCGCTGAACCTGTCCGAGACCCAGATCGAGAACGGCGCCAGCGCCATGGATGTCTGCTACAGCGGCGTGGGGACGGCGGAGCTGACGACACCGGCGGATTCTGTCTCCGTGACAGCGATCGGCGTCGGCGGGGACTTTTTTAATTTCCACCCCCTCGATCTGATGTCGGGATTTTATTTTTCCGACGATGAGCCCATGAAGGACAGGATCCTTCTGGATGACAGGACGGCGTGGAGACTTTTCGGCTCGCCCTATATCGTGGGACAGTCCGTCAATATCCAGGGGGTGCCCCATTATATCGCCGGCGTGTTCCGCAGGCCGGAAAAGAGATTTTACAATGCCGCCGGCATGGGGGATTTCATGATCTTTATGACCTATGATTCCCTGTGCAGGTATACGGAAGCCGGCTCCTCCGGCGGTGAGGGCGGAGGCGGTGACACGAACAGCACCGACATGTCCATGCAGGACGCCATGGCCGCCCCGGCCGGCGGTCTGAGGACCGCGTCGGCGGCGGAGGGGACCGGCTCTGAGGAGAGCGGAGAAGATGGTCTTTTGGCCGCAGGGACAGAAGAGCCCGCGGCTGTCAGCTATTATGGAGGCGGGGGACAGCCCTCCTCTGCCGCCTGGTCCTATGCAGCCTGGAGACAGGCCGTCTCCGCGCAGGAGCCTCCTGTCGCGGCAAAGGGGGGACGCATGCAGGCGGACCTGCAGGTCGCCCTGGGCGATACCGATGATTTCGGAGAGGACAGCTCCGGGGCCCTGGGGGAGGAAGAGGAGCCCCTGGGCGGAACCGGAACAGGAACCGGAACAGGCACTGGCATCGGGACCGACACGGACACCGGGACGGAGGATGCCTCCGATACGCCCGAAGGTTCGGAAGAGACCGGGGACGACACGCCCGTGGACGGATCCCTGAAAAATAATAATATGAGCGGCAGGAGCGCGGGAGATTCCGCCGACGAACCGGAACAGGTTGAGATCAACCGCAGCAGGATCAACTGCTATGAGGCGGTCCTCCCCAATCCCATTTCCGGATTTGCCCTCCGCTCTGTCCGCAGCTGCCTGTCAGAGGCGGGCGTTGACATGACCCAGGTGTCCGTTGTTGAAAATACGGGGCGCTTCAGCCCCTACCGGCTGGCACTCATGCTGGCTCAGCCGGGGCTCAGGAGCATGCAGGTGACCGCGGTGCGCTATCCCTACTGGGAAAATGTGGCGCGTGCCTGGGAGGATGTCCTGATCCCCTATTCCTTCCTGGAATTGTTCATGAGATTTTCACCGTTTCTTTTCCTGCTCTTCCTGGTCTTGTGGTATGCTACACATAAGAGCTGGACGGCGGCGGGCCTGTTCCGGAAATTCCGGGATGAGGTCTATGACCGCCAGTCGGAACGGATCTATGGAAGGGAAAGGGCCAGAGCCCTTCCCCTGTCCGATGACCGGGCTCTGACTGAAAAGCCTGCAGATGAAGAGGGCACTGGCGGCCCCGCAGAGGAGGAATCCCTGGCGGAGGAGGGCAGCGGCAGCCCCGCGGCGGAGGAAACCGCGGCGGAAGAGGGCAGTGACGGCCCCGGGCCGGAGGAAAACGCGGCGGAAGAAGGCTCCGAAAGCCCCGCGCCGGTGGAATCCCCGGCGGAAGGGAAGCCTGACGCGGCTCAGACGGCGGCAGATGCCGGAGCGGAGTCCCCGGACGCGGAAGAGCCCGGAACCCCTGCAGAATCATGATAGGAAAGGATGACAGAACAGGAAATGGAAATGAGAAAATCTATCAGACGTGTTTTGGCGGTTCTGCTCACTTTCACCCTGGCGGTCTCTCTGGCCGCCTGCGGCGGAGGCGGAAAGAGCGAAGATAAGACCAGCGGGGGAACAGGCAAAGAAGACGCCTCCTCCGCGCCCTCCATGCCCCAGGTCACGATCAAGGACGGTGTTGTCAGGACCACTGAGGCGAAGGTGGATGACACACAGCTCAGTATGGACGGTCTCCAGGTCCTTGCCGTGGAAAAGGACAGGATCTACGGATTCAACTACAGCTATGAGGGCGAGGGCCTTGAAGGAAATGAATTCGTCAGCTTCAAGACAGACGGGAGCGACCTCAAAAAGACAGCCTACAAGACAAAGAACGAGGATGAAGAGATCATCGCCTCCGCTTTTTATGGCGGGAATTTCTACCTGGGCGTCGCGATCTACTCCAATTCGCCGGCCCTGGATTACGCCCTTGAAAACGGAGAGGACGCTGAGATCCCCGAGGATATGAGCGAGGATGGCCTCGCCACCTATGAGCTGCGCAGCGTCACGCCCGAGGGCAAGGAGAACTGGGCGGTCAAGATCCAGCCGGAGGATGAGATGTATTATTACATCAATTCCATGTACGCCACGGAGGAGGGCGTCATGGTGGTCTCCTCGGAGGGCGTCGACCTCTTTTCCGCAAAGGACGGGTCGCTGGCCAAAACCCTGTGCAGGGTCAAGACCGACGAGGTGGTCGGCCTGCTCTATGTCCTGGCTGACGGCACAGTGATCATGATTGATGATTCCTCCATGAACAACAAGGTCCAGGTCTTCAACGAAGGCAGCGGAAAGTTCGAGGAGAAGCAGCAGCTGCCCTCGGCCCTTCAGGGCGCAACTCTTTTCCCCGGCAGCAAGTACAGCTTCTATCTGGCCGGAGACGACGGAGTCTACGGCGTGACCCTGGGACAGGCTGAGCTGACTCCGGTCGTCAACTTTGTCAACTCGGATCTGGACGTCCAGGGCATCATCAGGCTGGTGGAGCTCGAGGACGGACGCCTGCTCATGCAGGGCTACGCCAGTGACAACACGGTCCTTGTCAATATTCTGGAGCCGGTGGCCCCTGAGGATGTCGAGGATAAGAAGGAGATCACGGTCGCCGGATACTATATCGACTCTGAGGTCCGGACCGAGGTCATCAATTTCAATAAGGAGAGCAGCAAGTACAGGATCAAGGTCCTGGATTACAGCCAGTATGACCTGGAGACGGATTATGACGACAGCAGCGCAAGTCAGGATTCGACCGGCCTGACCAGGCTCAATACAGATATCGTGACCGGCAATGCGCCTGATATCATGCTCCTGAATCCGGCCATGCCCGTCAACAGCTTTATTTCCAAGGGTGTCTTCATGGACATCACCGACCTCTACAACGCCGACAAGGATATCGAGAAGGAGGACTTCCTCAAAAACGTCATGGACGCCTTCCTGACCGACGGCAGGATGTATGTCGTGGTGCCCTCCTTTACCATCACCGGCGTATCGGGCAAGACCAAATATATCGGCGACGGCAAGGACCTGACCCTGGACAAGGTCAGGGAGATCGCGGCCTCCAGAGGCATCAATGATGCCGGGATTTTCGGCATTACCGAGAGGGCGACTGTCTTCCACTCGGCCATCGAATTTTCCGGTGACCAGTTTATCGATTCCGATACCAACACCTGCGACTTCAACAACGACAGCTTCAAGGAGCTCCTTGAGTTCGCCAAGAACTGCCCCGAGACGATCAGTGAAGAGCAGTACAATGACTACTTCACCCAGTATCTGTCGGACAAGGCTCTCTTGTCCATCCAGTACATCAATACCATGTACGACTACTACTACATGACCAGGCAGCTCTTCGGGGATGTCAATGTCACGGTCACAGGCTTCCCGTCCATGAAGAACCAGGGACCTGCCATTGCCTCCTCCATCCAGCTCGGCATCAGCAACAGCGCCTCCGAGCCCGAGGGATGCTGGGAATTTGTCCGCAGATTCCTGCTTCCCGAGTACCAGATGGCCATTGAATCGGCCCTTCCGGTCAGCGAGAAGGCCATCGATGCCCAGGGCCAGAAGATCATCGAGCAGAACAAGCTCGATGCCCAGGAGCAGATGGAAATGGGCATGCTGGACGGCGTCAACAACATCGGTGCCGTGGATATCGAGGAGACGACTGCTCCTGCAGAGGGGGACACCGCCGCCACAGGCGATGAAGCCGCCTATGAGGAGGGCATGGATCTCGAGATGGAGGAATCCGAGGACCTGAGCGGAAAGCCGGTCAGCGAGGAGAACTTCGACGGGACCCACGAGGAATATGAACAGTATCTGGAGGACGAAGCCGCGAACGCAGCCGCCGCCGGTACAGAAGAGGAAGTCATGATCAGCGGGGACGAGATCACTGCTGCCGCCGAGGATGAAGCGGCCGCCGGGATCGAGTCGATGCCCGAATTCGGCCAGAAGGATATCGATGCGATGAAGGCCATCCTCAAGACCCTGAAATACCAGGTCAACGGGGAATCCGAGATCCGCAACATCATCACAGAGGAGTCCAATGCCTACTTCGCCGGCCAGAAATCCGCCGAGGAGGTCGCCGACATCATCCAGAGCCGCGTGCAGGTCTACCTCAAAGAGAACGAATAAGGAAACGCAGCTGAGTGTTCAGCCGGACCGGAGCCATGTGCCGGCCTGCCTGCTGCTGACGATGGATCATATTTATGCAAAAAGAAATCACACAGGATAAAATCAGAAACTTCTGCATCGTGGCCCATATCGACCACGGCAAATCCACTCTGGCAGACAGGATGATCGAGAAGACAGGCCTCCTGACCAGCCGTGAAATGCAGGACCAGGTCCTCGACAACATGGACCTGGAGCGGGAGAGAGGGATCACGATCAAATCCCAGGCCGTGCGTCTGGTCTATACGGCCAGGGACGGACAGGAGTATATCTTCAACCTGATCGATACGCCAGGACATGTTGACTTCAACTATGAGGTCAGCAGGTCCCTGGCCGCCTGCGACGGAGCCATCCTGGTCGTCGACGCGACCCAGGGGATCCAGGCCCAGACCCTGGCCAATGTCTATCTGGCCCTGGAGCACAACCTGGACGTCTTCCCGGTCATCAACAAGATCGACCTGCCTTCCGCGGAGCCCGAGAAGGTCCGCGAGGAGATCGAGGACGTCATCGGCCTGGACGCCTCCGACGCCCCGCTGATCTCCGCCAAGCAGGGGATCGGCGTGGAGGACGTGCTGGAGGCTGTGATCAGGGACATCCCGGCGCCCGACGGCGACCCCGATGCCCCCCTGCAGGCCCTGATCTTTGATTCCCTCTACGATTCCTACAAGGGGGTCATCGTCTTCTGCAGGATCCGCGACGGCCGTATCCGCCGCGGCATGAAGGTCAAAATGATGGCGACCGGCGCCTCGGCCGAGGTCGTCGAGGTCGGCTATTTCGGCCCCGGCCAGTTCATCCCCTGTGAGGAACTGTCTGCCGGCATGGTCGGCTATTTTACCGCTTCGATCAAAAATATCCGGGATGCCCGGGTCGGCGACACCGTGACGGAGAGCGAACGGCCCTGCGCCGAGGCCCTGCCGGGCTACAAAAAGGCCCAGCCCATGGTCTACTGCGGCCTCTATCCCTCCGAGACCCCCAGATATCCCGACCTGCGCGATGCCCTCGAAAAGCTCCAGCTCAACGATGCCTCCCTCTTTTTCGAGCCCGAGACATCCCTGGCCCTGGGCTTCGGCTTCCGCTGCGGCTTCCTGGGCCTGCTCCACATGGAGGTCATCCTGGAGCGCCTGGAGCGCGAGTACGACCTGGACCTGATCTCCACCGCCCCCGGCGTCGTCTACAAGGTCTACAAGACCGACGGCACCATGATGGAGCTCACCAATCCCTCCAACCTGCCGGAACCCACCGCCATCGACCGGATGGAGGAGCCCATCGTCAACGCCGAGATCATGGTCACGACCGAATTCATCGGCCCCATCATGCAGCTCTGCCAGGAGAGACGCGGCCGCTACATCAGCACCGACTACATCGAGACCACCCGCGCCGTCCTCAAATACGAGCTGCCCCTCAACGAGATCATCTA
>DGUF01000054.1:10847-13935 GCA_002394525.1 Lachnospiraceae bacterium UBA4317
AACGAGATCATCTACGATTTCTTTGACGCCCTCAAGTCCAGGTCCAGAGGCTACGCCTCCTTTGACTACGAGCTCAAGGGCTACGAGGAATCCAAACTGGTCAAGATGGATATCCTGGTCAACAAGGAACCCGTCGACGCCCTCTCCTTCATCGTCCACGCGGACGGCGCCTACGAGCGCGGCCGCAAGATGTGCGAGAAGCTCAAGGACGAGATTCCCCGCCAGCTTTTTGACGTGCCCATCCAGGCCGCCGTCGGCGGCCGCGTCATCGCCCGCGAGACCGTCCGCCAGATGCGCAAGGACGTCCTGGCCAAGTGCTACGGCGGCGACATCTCCCGCAAGAAGAAGCTGCTCGAGAAACAGAAAGAGGGCAAGAAGCGCATGCAGACCGTCGGAAATGTCGAGATCCCCAAAGAGGCCTTCATGAACGTACTCAAACTCGATACCCAGTGATCATGTGACAGAGGGACAGGTGTGACAGAGGGACAGGCACTGTGTCACAGTACTGTGACACAGTGCCTGTCCCTCTGTCACACCACACCCTGTCACCCCTCTGTAACGCCTTGAAGCAGCGTCTTAACAGGATGGAGATTCTCCCTTCAACCTGTTAAGGCGCTTTTGTTTTATATACAAGATTGTCCAATCTCCTGCGGACTTAAGAAGAGTGAAAAAACGTTCGATAGCGTTTTTTCACTCCGGAGGTTTGTGACGGGGCACAAACCTCCTGTGATGTCAACGAGAAATCGTCTCCACGAATTTCTCGTTGACCATGCCTGCGAACTTACGTGCTCCGGCATTGTCGGAAAGAGTCAAAATTCAATATGATGAATAAATATATGAAATATATTGTATAAATGGATACAATTAAGTGATGATATTGACAATACTGGACGGCCACTATATTCTAAAAACGGGAGGTGGAAGATATGTCCAGAATTGCCAGATTGATCAGTGATACAGGTTACTATCATGTTGTCAACAGAGGAGTGGGCCGTCAGAATATTTTTATGGAAAATCATGACAGAGTTGTATTTCTGAAACTCCTGGACAGAATTATTCGGGAGGAGAACTGCGTATTAATCGCCTATTGTCTGATGGATAACCATGTGCATCTGTTGATCCGGACAGAACACGGCCTTGAAAGGCCTATGCACAGAATTTTCACCAACTATGCACTGTATTACAATAAGAAGTACCTGCGCTCAGGGCATCTGTTTCAGGGACGCTTCAGAAGTGAACCCATAAAGGATGACTGTCAGCTGCTTGCTGCAGTCAGATATATACACAATAATCCACAGAAGGCAGGGATATGCCGGAGAGAGGATTATTTCTGGAGCAGTTGGAAGGAGTACTGGAATACCGGGACGTTGATAGATCCCGCAATAGTGCTGAAGATGTGCGGCGGAAAAGAAGGGTTTCTGGCCTTCAGCAGGATCGATTCAGATGATCAGTTCCTGGAGATATCCAATGCTGCCATCTGGACGGATCAGACAGCCGCGGAAATGATATGTCAGATGTTTTCGCTGAGAAATGCTTCAGAGCTGCAGGGTATGGAAATGCATACCCGGTTGAGGGCTTTGAGAAAAATAAAAAGTAAAGGAATTTCCATCAGACAGATAGAAAGGCTGACAGGTATTAATCGTGGAACAATCTCAAGAGCTTAACTATGAAAAAGGAAGAAAGCACGACGGGATGTGTGACAGGTGTGACAGAGGGACAGGCACTGTGTCACAGTACTGTGACACAGTGCCTGTCCCCCTGTCACACCCCCTGTCATCCCCTTTGTCCTTATATATACACATCCCCTTCTGTGTCAGAAAATGCAGTTACTGTGATTTTCTGTCCGGCCCGCAGGATGAACAGACGCGGGAGCGGTATGTGGAGTCGCTGATCCGGGAAATATGTATGTACGGAGACAATTCCAGAGAAGTGGACACAATCTTCCTGGGAGGGGGGACACCGTCGATTCTGGCGGGGGACCAGATCCGGCGGATCATGCAGGCTGTATTTGATTCTTTTTCAGTCCAAAAGGATGCGGAGATCAGCATGGAGCTGAATCCGGGGACGGCCGACAGGAAAAAGCTCCAGGCTATCAGGCGGGCGGGGATCAACCGCCTCTCCATGGGGGTCCAGTCGATGCACGATGAGGAACTCCGGATGTTGGGGAGGATCCACAGCCACGCGCAGGCTGTGGAAACCTTCAAAGCGGCCAGAGAAGAGGGTTTCGACAATATCAATATCGACCTGATGAGTGCCCTGCCGGGGCAGACCTTTGAATCCTGGGCCCATACACTGGAGGAAGCGGCTGTCTGGGGACCGGAGCACATCTCGGCCTACAGCCTGATCATTGAGCCCGGGACGCCTTTTGACGAATGGCAGGACAAGGGCATTCTCCCGCCCCTGCCCGATGAGGAGACTGACAGGGAGATGTATCACTACACCCGCAGCTTTCTCCAGGGGCGGGGCTATGACAGGTATGAGATATCCAATTATGCCCGGCCGGGACGGGAATGCCGGCACAACACGGGCTACTGGACGGGACATGACTATCTGGGCATGGGAATAGGCGCCGCCTCGTACGTTGACGGCACCCGCTTCACCAATACCGAGGATATTCAGCAATACATGGATTTTTTTGAGTTGAATCAGGATCGCAGGGATTATCTGGAGCTGAACAAAGGGAAAATAGAAAGCGGCGCGGGAAGTCCGGCCGGACCCGGAATCCGCAGGGATGTCCACCGCCTGGAAACAGAGGAAAAGATGGAGGAGTTTATGTTTCTGGGCCTGCGGATGACCGGAGGTGTCAGCCCGGAGGATTTTAAAACGCGGTTTGGCCGACCGCTGGACGAGGTCTATGGAGAGATGATCCGAAAGCATGAATCGCAGGGACTGGTTGAGAGGACGGATGAAGGGATCCGGCTCACGGAGAGGGGGACGGATATCAGCAATTATGTCCTGGCGGATTATCTTTTTTGATGTGGAATTGAGTTTCGGGTATAACAGAGGACCGGGTGTGACAGGGGGACAGGCACTGTGTCACAGTACTGTGACACAGTGCCTGTCCCCCTGTCACACCTGCCCCTGTCAC
>DGUF01000087.1:0-1464 GCA_002394525.1 Lachnospiraceae bacterium UBA4317
TGTGATCATCTCTGTCCTTGTATAAAGCAAGTCATGTGCCAATCGCTCCGGTATTTTTTGAAAAAAAATGAAAAAACCGCAAAATTCGTATTTACGTTATAATATTATCGTTATATAAGCATTTATGGCGGCTGTTCTCCCGCAGATATGAAAAAAGCAGGGGCCTGATTCCTGCTTCTGCTTGTGTCCGGACGAGTTTTGTTGAAAAATTTCCGCAGGCGGGCGGGGCGCCAAACGAAACTGTGTCATTTTTGCGACATTCCATTTCTTTTGACGTGTCAAATTTTCAACATCCCGGTCCATTTCCTTGTTTTCCGGCGGGCAGAATATTATACTGGTATTGGCCGCAGGGCCCCTGGGCCTGCGCGGCTGTCATGCCAGAATGCAAGGGGGATTTATGAAGGATCATTTCGGCAGCAGGGTTTTGGAAAGCCTGTTTCAATATTCGGATGACGGGTTTATCGTGATCGATGACAAGGGGATCGTGCAGGATATCAACGAGCAGTATGCCTCCTATTTTTCCAAGGACCGGTCGGAGATCATCGGGCATCCGATCGAGGAGACGATCTCGACGACCTCCATGTATGACGTCATGGAAAAGGGCCTGATCGACAGCCGGGAGGATGTCTATCTCCAGTCTTATGTGGGCGATGACCTGCGCCAGGGGCCCGGTCTGCAGCAGGCCCAGGAGATCCGGATCCCGGCCCTGCGCTTCTGTGTCTACGACGACGACCGGAACCTGCTGGGCGCCGCCGCCCAGATGAAGTTTCCCGACCGGGCGGAGGAGATCTCCCGCAAATACAAGCAGGCCGAGCTGGACTACTACAAGGAGAGCTACCAGGACAATGTCTTTGCCAAGAGCGGCTTCGAGAACATGCTGGGCAAGGATCCCAAGATGGTCCGTGTAAAAAACATGGGGCTGCGGGCGGCGCGCAGTGATTTTCCGGTCCTGATCACGGGAGAGACCGGCACCGGCAAGGAGGTCATGGCCAAGTCCATCCACCTGGCCGGCAGCAGAAAGGACAAGCCCTTTGTCGCCATCAACTGCGGCGCCATCCCGGAGAACCTCCTGGAGTCGGAGCTCTTCGGCTACGAGGGCGGGGCCTTCACCGGCGCGAAGCGGGGCGGCAAGCCGGGAAAATTCGAGCAGGCCAACGGGGGCACCATCTTCCTGGACGAGATCGGCGACATGCCCCTCCACATGCAGGTCAAGCTCCTGCGGGTCCTGCAGGAGGGCGAGATCGACCGGGTCGGCGGGTCTGCCCCCATTCCCGTCGATGTCCGCGTCCTGTCCGCCACCCGGCGCAACCTCCCCGAGATGATGGCCGAGGGGACCTTCCGCGAAGACCTCTTCTACCGCCTGGCCGTGGTCAATATCCAGACCGTCCCTCTGCGGGACTGCCCCGGCGACATCCTCCAGCACGCCTACCACCATCTGGACCGGCTCAACCGCCAGTACCGGAC
>DGUF01000087.1:1582-9209 GCA_002394525.1 Lachnospiraceae bacterium UBA4317
TGGCCCGGCAACATCCGCGAGCTCCAGAACGTCCTCTCCAGCGCCTATGCCATGTGCGACGGGGACCTCATCGAGCCGGAGAACCTCCCCCAGCGGATCGCCCGCCTGACACCGGGCGCCGGCGGCGGCACGGCCGGCGCTGCCGGGGACAGCCAGAATTCCGCTCAGACGGGCCTGAAGGGTCATGACACCCCGCATGGCGCATCTTCCTCTCATAACACCGCCAGCCCTGACTCCGCCCTGTCTCTGAAGGAAAAGGTCCGCCGCTATGAGATGGCCCTGATCCGGGAGGCCCTGGACAGCTGCGGCGGCAGCATGGCCGAGGCGGCCCGCCGCCTTCAGGTAGAGCGCAGTCTCCTCTATAAAAAGATAGAGAAATTCGGAATGAGGTAGGACTGCACCTGCAAGCGTATCCACAGAATACATGACCTGTCTCCGGTTTTCTCAGGTTGCTGTCAGGATGGACGTGTACACGGTGTCCGGGTCGCGCAGGGCGGCGATCCGTCGGGCCTCGCCGGGGGTCTGGCCCAGGCGGATGATTGCCTTGAGCATCTCCAGGTCATCCTGCTCGCCGGTGGAGGCGAAGCAGAAGAGCAGGTAGACCATCTGGTCGGATTCGGTGAAGTGGATGCCCTCCGGGCAGACCAGGAGGCTGAGTCCATCCCGGTGGACACCGCCCTTGCTCTGGTTGGCGTGGGCCAGGGCGACACCTTCGCTGACGACGATGTAGTCGCCGTATTCCTCGACGACCTGAATGGCCCGGTCCACGTAGTCCGGCTCGATAAAGCCTCCTTCGAGCAGGGGGGCCGCGGAGGTCCGGATGGCACTGCGCCAGTCCAGGCTTTTCTCCAGCAGACGGATATATTCTCTGGACAGTCTCGCGGAGAGGGGTGTCCGGTTCTTTTTGGCCAGCTCCTCCTCGTAATCCCCGATGATCGCCTCCGTCCCCTCCGCCAGGCGGCGGGCCAGCTCCTTGTCGTCAAAGATCTGATAGATAAACTTCCGCAGGGCCGCTTCTTTTTTGTTCTTTGTGTCCGGCTGGAAGTGCTGGCGCTGAAAGATGACCCGCTGCAGCAGGTTCAGGTCCTCGATTCCCAGATGGGGGTGGATCTGGTAGACCGTATATTTTTCCGTTTTCAGCGGGATCGTGGACAGGACAAAGTCCACGCTCTCCTCTCTCTCCTCAATGCGGCGGATCTCTTTTTCCTCGGTGAGGACCGCCCGGATCTGAAAGTCAAAATAGTTCTGGATCTGGGCCTCCAGGTATTTGCCGCTGGCCCGGCTCCCGGGGCAGACCAGGAGGATGGAGACCGGGACCATATAGTGCTGGCCGCGGATGATTGCCACGCACAGGTGGATGACGATGGATTTTTTGAGGCTCTCACTGAGAGTGTGGACCAGATAATTCTCCAGGATGCCGGCGTTCTCGTCGACCAGCTTCAGCAGAAGATTATATTTGATCGAGCTGGCCTCCTCGACAGGGAGCTCCACGTCAAACTCCTCCCAGTTCTGCATGTTGCGGATGTGCATGAGCAGGGCATCCAGCAGCATGGTGTCATTGGCCAGCCCCATGTTGAGGGTCTTGTCGATCTCGCTGAGGAACTCGATAATCACCTTGTAGAGGACGATATCATCCACCGACTTGAGGTAGACGTTTTCCTCATTGGCCCGGATATAGGCCCGGTAGGCATCCAGCATCTGCTGCGTGACGATGACCTGCAGGTCCCTGGCCGCCGCCAGCATCATGGTGTCCATATCTGACAGGGCACTGGACCCGTCCATGAGAGACCCTCTTTTTGAGGAAAAATTGAAGAGGATAAAGATATAGACGGCGATGCGGTAGTACATATCACCCACAAACAGGAGCTTGTTCTCCCTCATATAGGCCTGGGCGGAGGACAAAACACTTTCCAGGGGATACCGGACCTCCAGCCGCCGGTAGAGAAAGCTCTGGAAAAAGCGCTCGTCCCGGATCTCATAGCCGATGTCGGCCATCATCCGCAGACAGTCCGGCTCCTGACATTGAACGACCATGCCCTTGCCGGGATCCAGGACCAGGTCCACACCGAAGCGGGTCATCTTTTCCTTGACCGGTTCCATGTCGTTGACAATGGTGATCCGGCTGACATGCAGTTCATCCGCGAAGCCCTGCATGGTCATATAGCGGCCGGATTCCAGCAGGACCATGGAAATGTAGTTCTGCCTTTCCGCCCCGGAGAGCTTGTAGCTGTAGGCATCCAGCTCATAGAGGCGCTTCTCCGCCTCCCGGCTGTTGAAATTCCTGGCCTTGATCAGGTTCCCCTCCTTGGTGATGATCAGGTCCGGCAGACCGGTCTCCTCCAGAAACTGGTTGATCTCCTTCACATCATTGCGGAGAGTTTTCTCCGATGTGCCGTATTCCTCCGCCAGCTCCTGGATGGACAGGGCGCTCCTGTTGGCCAGGACCCTCTCCAGTACCTCTACGCTTCGTTTTCTCATATTCCCCTCCCGCTGTGGCAATTCCTGTCTATATGCGCCTTCGAGCCGGCCTCCCCGCAGGTGCTGCGGAGCAGTCGGCTTTATTCAGGCGTATATTCTTTACATCCCGGCCCCCTTCCGGGGGCTTTTTCTCAGAACAGCTTTTTTCAGTGCAGCTTTTTCAAGAGCAGCTTTTCTAAGAGCAGTTTTTCCCAGAGAAGCTTTTTCTCAGACTCAGAGCAGCTTTTCGCAGTGCTGTCCTCTCAGGGGAGTTTTGCTTCCAGGTAGGCCGGAATCTCTTCCAGGGGAAGGTCCACACACTTCTGCAGGGCTTCGGTGTCCATAACCATGCCCATGAGCTGCTGCAGGAAGTTGAGGTGGTCCTCGCCAGGCTTGACGGCGATATTAAAGATCAGCTGCGTGTCACAGAATTCCTCGTCATCGTCCATCCTGGTAAAGCGGACCGGCTTGTCAGTCCGCAGGAAGCAGACGGTGTTTTCCAGAATGTCGTCGGAGGAGCCGTGAGGGATGGCGACCGGGATCTCCGAGGGAAGTCCTGTCGGATAATCGACTTCGCGGGCCAGGCAGGCCTCTGTAAATTTGGGCCCGACATTGCCGCTCCTGACCAGCTGCTCTCCGCAGAGACGGATGGCCTGCTCCCAGTTGTCCGCATGTCCTTCTATTGCCAGATAGGTAGTCTTTGCACCCATGATGTACCTCGCTTTTTTCTATGATTTTTTCTATGGGGATTTTTCTGTTGATCTTATTCTGTGTTTTTCTATGACATGGCGGCTGTCCGCTTTGGAAACCGGGCAGCCGCTCTTTTATTCTTTTTTTAAAACTATCCGTGCGGAATCACGTTTTACGCTCCAATCAATCTGCGGCTCAGTGATGGCTGCTTTACGCTCCGATCAGTCTGTGGATGAAGCAGATCAGAATGTTGGCCACGTTGAAACCGAAGAAGCCGTCTGTCGCCATGTTGTTGCCGATGTCCAGGCCGGTCACGTGGAAGAAGGCCGTCGCCTCGGGGACGAAGAGGTTGGCGCAGAAGACGATGATGAACATGCTCAGGATGGAGCAGATCAGGGACCGGATCAGGTTGCCGTCGCTGGCCATGACACAGAAGACGGTGGTGTAGCAGACGATGGTCAGAACACCGATCGGGAAGTAGGTCATGTTGGGAATGATGAAGGCGAAGGCGATCGTGATCGGGATGCAGATGGCTGTGCAGGTGACGCAGGCGGGATCGCCCAGGCCCAGGGCAACGTCCATGCCGATCCAGAGCTCGGCGTCCTCACCCAGGTGCTTGCGCATGAATTCGCTGGCCGCGACACCCAGAGGGGAGATACCTTCCATCATGACGGTGACCATGCGGGGGATCAGGATCAGGACGGCGGAAACGCCGATGCCTGTCTGGAAAATGACCGGGACGGGCTGCTTTGTGATGATGGCCAGGAAGGCACCGACGATGAATCCGACGAAGCAGGGCTCACCGAAGACGCCGAGCTTGCTCTCCAGGGCGCTCATATCAGCGTCGACGTCCTTGAGGCCGGGGATGTGGTCGATGATCTTGTTGACAAGCCAGGAAAGGGGGTACATGAAAGTGATGAAAGAAAAGGTCGAGCAGGTCGTCCCGTCCAGTCCGAAGTAGTCCTGCCACTTGGGTGCGATGATCTCCGCAACAAGGAGTGAAACGATGGAACAGACCACAGTCACGATCAGACCGAGAACAGCGTTTCCGAAGAGTCCATAGCAGAGCGCGCCGGGGATCAGGAAATGGATGTAGTTCCAGATGTCAACATTGAGGACCTTGCGCTTGAAGACGAAGATCAGGATGAAGTTGGCGACGATAATCAGCGGGATCGCGATCGGGGCAAAGGGGACCGTCCAGGAGGCCGCGCCGGAGGCTGCGAATCCCAGATCCAGGGTCGTGAAGCCCTTGCCCATGGCTGCGTAATAATCCGAAATGGGCTGGATGGTCGTGGTCAGCAGGCCGACAACCAGGTTCAGGCCTGTGAAACCGATGCCGACGAAGAGGCCGGCCTTGAGGGCACGCCCGAACTTCATGCCGAAGATCATGCCCAGGATCATAATGATGAACGGAAGCAGTGCGGTGGCGCCCATGTTCAGGATCGCCTGTGTGATCGATAACAGTGTACTCACAATCTCCTCCTTTATGTGGAAGCTGTCCCGGCGGGCGGGAAGCAGTCTGTTTTTCCCTTGCAGTCCGGCGGACGGCGGTGTCTGCCGTGATTCCTCTCTGCACCAGGCCTGCCAGGGGCTCTGACGCAGAGAGGGAATATGCCGGATCAAAAACGATTCCGTGGATCCTCCGTCACAGTTTGTAAAAGCCGGACCGGTCTGACATCTTCAGATCTGCAGAACCAGGCGTCTCTTGCGGTCAGCCGGAGATTTTTCTGCAGGTCTCGACGAGCGTCTTTTCGGTCAGCCGGAGATCTTTCTGCAGGTCTCGACGATTTCCTTCTCGATCTTTTCCTTGCCGATGCCGGAGATGAGGCCGAAGACCTTGATGAGGGGCTTGTTGACCGGCTTGCGGTAATTGGTGGTCACCATGATCACGTCCACGTCATCCTGCTTGGAGGGGATCTCTGTCATTGTGCTCTTGTAAACGTGTACCGGGATTCCGTTCTTCTGGCAGATTTCCTTGACTGCCTCCTGTGCCACTGTGGATGTTGCCACGCCGCTGCCGCATGCTACCAGAATCTTCACTTCTCTTGCCATTGTATTACCCTCCTGTATATCCTTTCTTTATTATATGAATATGTACGCTTTCATTCTTTTTATATTTATATTGTTTTATCTATTTCAGCGGTCGATATCCTCGTCCTCGTTGGGGTGAAGGACGACCTTGATGGCCTCGCCGGTCCTGGTCAGCTGGATGCCTTCGTTGATCTGGCTCAGGGGCAGGACATGGGTCATGAACTTGTCCGCCTCGAACTCATCCGAGATCGCCAGCTCAAAGGCCTTCTGGACCTGCATGCTGTTGGCGCCGAAGTGGCCGTAGATCCACAGGCCGTTGTAGTGGATGTAGTTGGTGTCGAGCTCGGTCAGGGCACCCTTGGCGACGCCGCCGAAGAAGACAACGATGCCGGTCTTCTTTGCCATGAAGATGGCCTGCTGCTGAGCCTGGGTGGAAGGATTGGCGGAGATGACCTTGTCGGCCCCCTTGCCGTCTGTCAGGCGTCTGACCGCTTCGATCGGGTCTTCCTTCATGCTGTTGATGGTGTAGTCGACTCCGAATTGCTTTGCCATCTCCAGGCGGCTGTCGTTGATCTCGATCATGATGACCTTCTTCGCGCCGCGGAGCTTGGCAAGCTTGGAGTGGAAGCAGCCGATGGGGCCCGCACCGATGATGACCAGGGTGTCGCCGAAGCCGACGCCGATATTTTCCTGACAGGCATAGACGGAGGAGAGGGGCTCAGCCAGGGAGGCCCTGTCCAGAGTCACATTCTCGGGTACACGGTAGATGGAATCGCGGGCGACCTGCTCGGCGGAGACTGCGTAGTAATCCGCAAATCCGCCCTGGCGGTTGGTGTAGTCTCCGACATTCTCACACATCTCGCTGTGGCCGGTCCGGCACATCTCGCACTTCATGCAGTGGTCCGCGGGATAAATGTAAAGGCGATCGCCGACCTTGTACTGGGTGCAGGCGGGAGAAGCTTCGTTGACCGTGCCGACAATCTCGTGACCGTAAACGAAAGGATAATCGCCCTTTCTGGAATCGGTCGTCATGTTGCGGATGTCGGATCCGCACAGGCCGATGGAATGGACCTTGAGGACGAATCCGCCCTCGGGAACGGCCGGCCGGTCGATCATTTCGACGCGGATATCACTGGGGCCGTACATCATGGCTGCTCTCATTTTGGACTGCATTTTCATAGCTTTCTTCTCCTGTATATGTTTGCGTTTTGACCGTTATTGTTTTCTTTCGTGCCTTGTGTTTCTGTCGGAAGCTCTGTTCTGTCGGAAACTCTTTTATGTCGGAAGCTCTTCTCTGTCGGGAGTTTTTTTCCGCTTCCTGTATTATTCTGTCAGGCTCTGTTTCTGTAGCGGTTTCTTCTGCTGGCAGGATGGTTCTCATACATGGACTCCAGCAGGTCGTCGGGGATGTTGCTGACCTCGCCGATGCTCTGTGCCAGGTGGTAGATCTTGAGGACCTCCTCAGCGGCCTCGACCAGCTTGCAGGCATCCTCGAGGGTCTTGCCGACGGATACACATCCGTGGTTGGCCAGGAGGATCAGGTCGTGCTCCTTCATGGCCTCTTCGATGCCGTCCGCGATGTGGATCGTGCCGGGCTCGCCGTAAGGCAGGCAGGGGATCTTCTCGAACAGGAGAGAGAAGGTCGTGGAGCACTTGATCTCGATGTCCCTGTTGCAGAAGGCGTAAGCGGTGAGGTAGGGCGCGTGGATGTGGGCCACCGCGTTGCAGTCGGGCCTGGCCTTGAGGGCCGCCACATGGAGCAGGTACTCACTGGACCGCTTGCCGCTGCCTTCCACCTGGTTCTCATTCTCGTCCAGGACCGCGACCAGGTCTTCATTGATGAAGCTCTTGCGGAGTCCCGAAGGAGTGATGTAGAGGCGGCCGGTCTCCCGGTCCATCACGGAGATGTTGCCCTCGGTCGTGTTGACCAGGCCCTTCTCATCCAGGAGCTTCGCGTATTTGACGACTTCCTTTTTCAGTTCGTTGACTTTGTTTGCCATTTCATTTACCCCCTTTTCGGATTATATTTATCGACTCGTACTGAATTTCTTTTGTCTGTGTTTTCCTGTTTGCTTTTGACAATATCAGGATAATTCACAGGCATTTTTCTCTCAATACAAGTGTTTTTCCGACAAAAGGAAATTATATTTACCATTTCCGGAAAAATACTTCCGAGCCCGGGGAGGATTTTTTACAAGCAAATAAAAACAGGAGCCGCAGCCTGGCTCCTGTTTTTACATCGTTATGCGAAAAAAATGAAATACTTGCTATCTGTCCGTTACATTTCTGTCATCCCTGTCTGCACTACTGAATTACGTCGTCAGATCTCCTGCCTGAGGATAAACTCTCTGAACCTTGGCAACGTGAAAGACAGCCATCCATAGTCAGGTGACTGATTGATCCCCTTCTTTGTCAGTCTCTTTCTGTATAGTAAAGAAAAATATTAATA
>DGUF01000141.1 GCA_002394525.1 Lachnospiraceae bacterium UBA4317
TACCGTTTCTCTATTGAGGAACTCTTTCGCGAATTCAAGCAGCAGATCGGCGGCTTCGCCTACCACTTCTGGTCAAAGGCGGTGCCAAAACTGAACCGCTTCTCAAGAAAGGGTGAGGCAGACTGCCTTGAGGCCGTACTGGATGCCAGCGAACGGAAACGTATTCTCAGCAACATCAAGGCTATCGAAGGATTTGTATTGTTTGCATCGATCGCCATGGGGATGCTGCAGCTGATCGCACTTGATGGCAGAAGCAGCAGATCCACAAAAAAGATCCGTTATCTGCGGACGGTGTCCCGGAAGTGTCCTTCAGAGGCTACGGTGATGTATTACGTTCGAAAAAACATTTATTCACTTTTGCTCCAGAACCCGGATTCCTTCATAACTCGATTTATTCGTGAGCGGCAAGTGGATAGTGGCGGTTCTTCAAGGAAAAGGACAGCTTGATGAACCTATGAACTTTTTACTGTCCAGTAAAAAAGGAGAATGTGAATTATGTATATCGGACAGAAGATCATCAAGAGAGCACCTTTCCGCTGGGGCATCGTCGGAGGCGGATCCACCAGTAACGTCGGCTACAAGCACCGCCTGGGCGCCATGCGCGACAACACTTCCTTTGTTCTGACCGCTGCGGCCTTCGACGTGGATTTCGAGCGCGGCAAACAGTTCGGCATCGACCTCTGCATGGATCCCGATCGTCTGTATCCTGATTACAAGACCATGTTCGAGGAAGAGGCCAAGCGCCCCGACGGCATTGAGGCTGTCGACATCGCGACCCCCAACTTCCTGCACTATGAGGCAACCAAGGCTGCTCTGGAAGCCGGCCTGCATGTCATCTGCGAAAAGCCCCTCTTCTTCGAAGTCGAGCAGGGCCTTGAGATCAAGAAGCTGGCCGAGGAAAAAGGCAAGATCGTCTGCGTGACCTATGGCTTCTCCGGTTTCGATCTTCTTCTTCAGATGCGCGCCATGATCGAGCACGGCGACATCGGCAAGGTCAACATGATCGACTTGCGCTACGCCCACGGATTCGGCTGCGACCCCGAGGCAGACGTCAAGGCAGAGGGCCAGAAGTGGCGCGTGGATCCCAAGAAGGTCGGCCGCGCATTCGTCCTCGGCGATCTGTCCACCCACACCTACTACATGAGCCAGCTGGTCTGCCCGGGCGAAAAGCTCAAACAGGTCCTCTGCGACCGCCAGGCTTTCGTCGGCTCCCGTTATCCCCTCGAGGACAATGCATACTGCCTGATGCGGTATGAGAGCGGCGCCGTCGGCCGTATGTGGGCATCCGCCGTCAACGCCGGCGACCACTCCTCTCAGACCATCCGCATCGTCGGTTCCAAGGCTTCCCTGGAGTGGAACGACATGCATCCCGATGAGCTGCGCTATCAGGTCCAGGGCAAGCCCGAGCAGGTCCTGATCCGCTCCATGGATTACCTCTATCCCGAAGCTCTCGAGGATGAGCGTCTCGGTGCCCTTCACTACACCGGCCTCATCGATTCCTGGTCCAACCTCTACAAGAGATTTGCAATCGCCATGGACGCCAAGGAGCGCGGCGACGAAGAGACCCTCAGGAATCTCGTATATCCCGACATCGACCACGGCATCGACGGCATCAAGTGGATCAACGCCTGCTGCGATTCCGCAGACCAGGGCGCCGTCTGGGTAGATGTCGACTGATAATTCCGTGATAAGCCTCTGAATCCGAGGTACCGGATCCTGACCTCCTGTCATACCTTCCCGTATGATTCAGCCCTGCTCCGCGGTCTTTTACCTGCGTTTTGCCGCGGAGCGGAGGCGGGAGTTCCAAAGAAGGAAAAGCCACCTTTCACAGTTTATCCACAGGACAGACAGTCCGGTTAAACCGTGTTTAAGTGTCATTATCCCCTGGCTGTCATACCTGCTGCAGACGATCGCTGTTCGCAACTCCCGGTTGTCTGCGCAGGTATGTACGGCACAGAAAATCAGGTCAGAAAACAGTTCAGATACTCAGATTGAAAACTGAAAATCATTTCAGAGAATCAGATTAGAAAACCAGATCAGAAAACCAGATCATAAAAACAGATCAGAAATCCAGATTAGAATTTTTCATCACCTATATCCAGGGAGGATTATTATGAAGCTTTCCATCTGCACAGATGTTTTCGGAAAAATTCCTTTCACAGAAATGCTCGACAAGGTCAAGGCCTACGGCCTGGACGCCATCGAGATGACCGCCGGCGGCTGGGGCGGCTGCAATTTCATCCCCTCCGCGGAAGAACTGATCAATGACGACGCAAAGCGCGAGGCTTTCCTGGCCGAGATCGAGAAGAGGGGCCTGGGAATCTCCGCCCTCAACTGCTCCGGCAATCCCCTGATCGACACCCCCATGGGCAAAATGCATTCCAAGACCATGCGTGACACCATGGTCCTGGCCGGCAAGATGGGCGTCGACACCGTCGTGACCATGTCCGGACTTCCCGCAGGCGCGCCCGGCGACAAGACTCCCAACTGGTTCGTCTCCACCATCTCCTGGCCCGAGTATGAGGGCTTCAACTACATGGCGGAGGGCGTCAAGTATCAGTGGGAAGTCG
>DGUF01000063.1 GCA_002394525.1 Lachnospiraceae bacterium UBA4317
GCCATGGCCATGGACAAGATGATCACCAAGATGGTCGTCGGACCCCGCGGGGTCAGGACACCTGCCTTCCGCCGCTGGGACTTCGCGCTGCTTCCGGATGAGGCCGGCGACCCGGAGAAGGCGGCAAAGGCCAGGGACCGGTTCGTGCGGTCCGTGTGCCTGCAGACAGATGTCCCCTGCGTCGTCAAGACGCCGGACGGCGGGTCCTCGGTCGGCGTCTACATCGTCAAGGAAAAGGACAGGCTCGAAGAAGCCGTCCGGAACTGCCTGGCCTACGGAGACTCCTTCATGGTGGAGCAGTATATCGAGGGGCGGGAGTTTACCTGCGGCGTCCTCTGCGGACAGGCCCTTCCCTCCGTGGAGATCGTCCCCAAAACCCGTTTTTATGATTATTCCAACAAATATGTTGCAGGCGCGACAGAGGAGATCTGTCCCGGCCGGGTCGACCCCGAGATCGAGAGGGAGATCGGGAGGACGGCCCTGCGTGTGCATGAGATCATGGGCCTCAGGACCTATTCCCGCAGCGATTTTATGATCGACAGGGAAGACAAGGTCTGGTTCATCGAGGTCAATACCCTGCCGGGCATGACCAGGACGAGCCTGGTGCCCCAGGAGGCCGCCGTGATCGGCATCGGCTACGAGGACCTCTGCGAGATGATCGTTCAGGATGCCCTGAAAAAATAAATAATACGTCTGACAGCCTTTTTCTGTCCCGGCCCCGGCGGCAGCTTCTCTGCGGGGGAGGCAGCTTCTCTGCCGGGGAGGCCGGGACGGGGGGACAAAGGGCTGATTGAAAATTGATGGTAACTATTCAGCACCCCCATAGTCATAGATGCCTACACTCCTATGAACGTGTATTGCAGGTGTTTTGCACCTGCAATCCTGAGCTGATAGATGATAGATACGAATGAGGAAGGAAAAAGGAAGAGATGGAAAAAATACTGGTCCATGAGCTTGTCGCTGCCGTGCAGGGGACCCTGCTCACGGCGGACGGAGCAGAAAACGGAAGGGAAGAGCTTTCGGCAGTCCAGGCAGGTCACGGCGAAAGCGGTGCCTGCGAGATCACGTCCGTTGTGACGGACAGCCGCAGGATCATCCCCGGATGTGTTTTCTTCGCCCTCTGCGGGGAGAGGTTTGACGGCCATGCCTTTGTGGACAGCGCCCTGGACCAGGGGGCGGCGGCCTGTGTGGTCAGCAGAAGACCGGAGGTCCTGCGTCCAGGCAAGTATTACGTCCTCGTGGAGGACACCCTGCGGGCCCTGGGCGGGCTTGCGGCCTGGTACCGGACCAGATTTGACGTCAAGGTCATCGGGATCACCGGGAGCGTCGGCAAGACGACCTGCCGGGAGATGGTCGCGGCTGTCCTGTCGGGCCGGTTCAGGGTCCACTCGACCAGGGGGAATTTCAACAACGAGATCGGCCTGCCCATGACCATCTTTGACCTGTCCCGCGAGGATGAGGTCATGGTCCTGGAGATGGGGATGAACCACCCCGGAGAGATCGGCCGCCTGACCCGGATCGCCGCCCCGGACATCGGGGTGATCACCAACATCGGGACGGCCCACATCGGCATCCTGGGCAGCCGGGAAAACATTTTCCGGGCCAAAAAGGAGATCTTTGAGGGCATGCCGGAGGGGGCGGCCGCCGTCCTGTGCGGGGACGATGATTTCCTGCCCCGGATCGCGGAGGACCCGGTCCTGTCCTCCAGGTACAGGATCCTATTTGCCGGGACCGGCGGTAACTGCGCCTACCGGGGCAGCCATGTCCGCCTGGAAGTCAGCGGGATCGAGGCCGGACAGGCCGGGACCCCGGACAAGGGCCGGGAGAAGCTCTCCCTGGTGACCCGCTGCAGGATCTCCATGCCCACCGTTTCCGCGGACCTGGATCTGGTGATCCACGCGGCAGGCCTCCATCTGGTGGAGCCCGCGTCGATCGCCGTGGCGGTCGCCGACCTCCTGGGCATGACCAGGGAGGAGATCCTCAGGGGGCTGGAGACTTTCTCAGGCCAGCGCATGAGGTGTGAAAAATACGGGGATGTCCTGCTCTTTGACGACACCTATAATGCCAGCCCGGAATCCATGGAGTCCTCGCTCAGGATCATAGCGGCCCTGCCGGCATCCAGGCGGGTGGCCGTCCTGGGGGATATGCTGGAGCAGGGAGAATACGCCGAGGAGCTACACCGCAGGGTGGGGGCCGCCGCCGCGAAGGCCGGCATCGATACCCTGATCGCGGTCGGAAAGCTCTCGCGCTATATGGCGGAGGAAGCGGCCAAAGAGGGCCTTGCGGATGTGCGGGCCTATGAGGACAGACAGTCCGCCGCCGGGGCCGTGGAGGAGGTCACGAAACCGGGAACGGTCATCCTCTTCAAGGCCTCCCACGGCATGGCCCTGGGGAAGCTGACGGAGGTCAGCCGCGCGAAGGCAAAGGCGGCCGGCCTGTAAGACAGAATATGGTGCAGTAAGGTCAAAAGGTGGCTGAGTAAACCCCGACTCGTCAAGTTGC
>DGUF01000134.1 GCA_002394525.1 Lachnospiraceae bacterium UBA4317
ACGAGAACCTCTTCGAACCCGTCTATGGCCGCATGCTCCTGGCCGGGGAACGGAGCGGCAGCATGGAATCCGTCCTGGAGCGGCTCACAGAGCTCCTGGAGGAAAATGTCACAGCCATGGTGGACCGCCTGGTCGGGATCGTCGATCCCCTCCTGTCCGGCATCCTCATGTTCACTGTGGGCCTCTCCCTACTCAGCGTCATGCTGCCTCTGATCGGCATGATGAATTCCATCGGGTAAAAGCATCGGATCCTGTCATCGGACATGGCATCGATAGTATTTAATCGAAAAAAACACCGGGCAGATCCCCGGCCGCAGGGTACAGTCAGGAAAAGGAGCACACATGTATTCTGATAAAAGAAAAAATCGAATATCCTGGATCCTGCTCCTTGTGGCGGCCCTGGCGGCAGCCGCGGCCCTGTGGTTTTTCGCGGCGGGAAGGTCCTCCCGGGATCTCTCGGAGGAGAGTGCGGCCGCCGTGCGCAGCGCCATCATCAGAAGCGCCCGCCAGTGCTACGCGGTCGAAGGGATCTACCCTCCGACCCTGGAGTACCTGCAGGAAAACTACGGACTCCAGGTCAACACCCGCGATTTTTACATCCGCTACGATATTTTTGCCTCCAACATCGCCCCCGAGGTCACTGTGACAGGAAAATAAAGCCCCGGAAGAGAATCGGAGATTGAATTTTATGAAAAAGACCAGTTCAACGCCCCTGGGTCTGTATGTGATCGGGATCGCGGCCCTCTTTATAGCCGGCTTCCTGATGCTGGTCATCTTCGGGGCCCAGACCTACCGGAACACGGTGGGCAGCCAGAATGACAACAACCGGGCCAGAGCGACCCTCTCCTATATCTCTGCGGCCGTCCGGTCCAGCGACACGGCAGGGGCGGTCCGGATCACGGAGGAGGACTCCGGGGACGGGACACAGGCCCCCGTGCTCCGGCTGGCGGACCACGGGACCGGATACGAGATCAGGATCTACCAGTACCAGGGAAAGCTGATGGAGGAGTACGTCCGCGAGGATGCCCCCTTCGACCCGTCTGCCGGCACCGAGGTCGGCGAGACCCGGGTCTTTGAGGCGCAAAAGGACGGCGGCATCCTGAGGGTAGGGACCGATGACGGGAGCGTCCTCCTGCACCTGCGCGCAGAGCAGGATTAAGGGCCTTTCCCCTGACAGGGATCGATCTGCGATGGTTTTCCCGGGACACGTAAAATCAGGCACAGGAAGAGATTATGGACAGAAAACAGCATATCACCGCCTTCTATCTGGAGACCCTCCTGATGATCGTGGTGTTTATCTCCATCATACTGGTACTGACCAGGGTGTTCGGAGGGGCCCGCCTGCAGAGCGTGGAGGCGGAGCGCCTGACCACATCTGTCACCCTGGCCCAGAATACGGCTGAGGCCGTCTCCGCGTCGAAAAGCGCTGAGGACCTCCTGGCCCTCATGGACCGGGGAGGCAGCGCCCGGCTCAGCACAGATGAAAAGACCGGCCGCACCCTTGTGACGGCGGCCTATGACCATGACCTCCAGCCCGTCGCCCTCAGGGACGGAAGCCCCGAGGCGCCCGGCGCCCTGCTCGTGGAGGCCGAATGGATCCCGGCCGGGCAGGACGGAGGGCTGACGGACTGCCATATCCGGGTCAGCGCCGCGGACACCGGCGCCGAGATCTACAGCCTGGACACCTCCGTCTACATCCCGCAGCCGTGAAGCAATAAGCTGTGAACCAATAAGCTGTAAACTTATAAGCTGTGAACCTACAAGCCGTCAACCGATATTTCTGTGAGATTTCTGTAAATCCGACCGGAGAAAGCTATGAATCAGGTACCCATCAAGCTGGGCCCCCTGGCCTTGCTTCTGACCATCATCAGCATCTGCCTGACGACCCTCTCCATACTGACCTGCACGACGGCCGGCGCTGACCTGCGCCTGGCCTCCAAGTATGCCGATACCGTCCGCATCCGCTATGAGCTTGAGCGGGAGGGACAGGCCTTTTTGCAGGAGGCGGACGAGACGGTCTCCTCGGGCCTCCCCCTCAACGCGGTCTTTGACGCCGCTCCCGCCCCCGGCGGGGGGATCACCAGGACCTTTGAGAAGGAGGGGACGGTCCTGACCGTAACCCTGGCCCCCGCGGCCGCCGGATACCGCGTCTCCGAGTGGAGCCTGGTCCGGCAGTGGGAGGAGAACGACAGCATCGGAAATATCTGGACAGGTGAGTGGTAGAACTATAATAAAATTTTCATAAAGTAATAACAAAGCTGTGATATAGCTGTGAGAAAGCTGTGAGGCAGCTGATAAAACTCCCTGCCGGGATGACCGCAGGGCACAGAAGATAAGGCAGGACTCTGCAGGAAAGGACAGCGATATGCAGATTGAAGCGATATTACAGAAGGCGATCGAGATGGACGCGGCCGATATATTCATCATCGCAGGTCTCCCCATCACCTTCAAATGCCACGGCCATCAGGAGCGCATGACGGGCTTCGGGGACCTGCCGGACCGTCTGCTGGAGGACAGCATCTCCGTCCTGGTGGATGAGATCTACACGATCAGCCGGCGCAGCCGCGCCAACCTGGAAAAGGGGATTGACGACGACTTCTCCTTCTCCCTTTCCCGCCTGGGGCGCTTCCGCGTCAATGTCTTCCGCCAGAGAGGGTCTTTGGCGGCGGTCATCCGCGTGATCCACTTCGGCCTGCCGGACCCTGCCAGGCTGGGCATCCCGGAAAATGTGCTTTCGCTCGCCGACAATAAAAAGGGCCTGGTCCTGATCACCGGCGCCGCGGGCACCGGAAAATCGACGACGCTGGCCTGTATGATCGACAGGATCAACAAGAGCCGGGACTGCCATATCATCACCATGGAGGACCCGATCGAATATATCCACCGCCACGACAAGTCGATCGTGACCCAGAGGGAGATCTCGATCGACACACCCGGCTATCTGGAGTCCCTGCGGTCGGCCCTGCGCGAGAGCCCGGACGTCATCCTTCTGGGCGAGATGCGCGACTACGACACAATCTCCAGTGCCATCACAGCGGCGGAGACGGGCGTCCTGCTCTTCTCGACCCTCCACACCAGCAGCGCCGCCAATACCATCAACCGCATCCTGGATGTTTTTCCTGCCAATCAGCAGCAGCAGGTCAAGATCCAGCTTGCCCAGATCCTCAAGGGCGTGGTCTGCCAGCAGCTGGTGCCCGGCATCGACGGCGGCCAGATCCCCGTCTTCGAGGTCCTAAGATCCACGACCGCCATCCAGAACATGATCCGCGAGGACAAGCTCCACCAGCTGGACAGCGCCATGCACGCGGGCGCCGCGGACGGCATGTGCACCATGGACGGAAGCCTCCTGAAGCTTTTCAGGGAGGGCAGGATCAGCAAGGCCACAGCCCTGGTCAGCTGCGTCCACTATGAAAACATGGTCAAGCGCGTCGGCGGGATCTGAAACACCGTCAGGAGCAGGATCGTCTCCAGGCCGGTCACTTCCGGAAGAAAACGGAATAACACGGAATTACAAAAGAACCATCAACAGTGTAATATACACCCCCTACAGACAGTGAATGTCTATGAAAGGAGGTGGCCGATATGGAAGGATCACAGATTTATATCGGTACGCCAAACGGGATCGTCCTCTGTGTGAACAAAAAAACGGGAGACCAGCTCGAGGGATGCTTTTACCATTCCTACAGCCCCGAACCGGTTCACTTTTATAACGCGGACGGACTTATCTTTGAAATGGAAAAGTTTTACGACAGCATTAATTTTCCGCACCCGGCGACCAACATCAGGTCCTTTGCGGACAGTACCCGCAGCAGCCACAGAACAGAGAAAAGGGAGAAAATCATGAAGGATCAGGAACTTCTCAGCAAGCACGGCGACATGGGCTCTTTCATCATCCGTGTCCAGCAGCGGCAGAACAGCAGCATGCAGGGCCGCCTGACCTGGATCGAGAAAAACAAGACAGTCTATTTCCGCTCCGTTTGGGAAATGATCCGTCTCATCGACAGCGCCGTCGAGATGAACAGCCCCTCCCCGGAAGACGAGCTTCCCTCCTGGGAGGACTGAAGGCCCGGGTATAACGGCTTTTTTGCCCATGCGCGAAGCGCACGAGGAAGGTGAAAAGACAGGTTACATTCACAGTCCGAAGGAACTGCGAACAGGAAAAACCGCTCATAGCCAGGCTCCCCCGGGATATCTCCCGAGGGGGGCTTGTGGCGCGTGTTTTTTCAAGTAGACGATGAGCAATAAAAATGATATTCTATATACTGTCTGCGCAAAATAAATGGCGTCAGGCAGTATATTTATCTGTGCCTGCATGGAAAACGGCGTCAGGCACTGTATTTATGCTTCTTTACTTCTTATTACATTTGAGAGGACTTTTACACAATGATACATATCGGAAAGCAGAAAATGGAGCGGAATGACCCGTGCTGGTGCGGCAGCGGCAAAAAGTACAAGACCTGCCACATGCATTTTGATGAAAAACTGAAAAAGTACCAGCTCTACGGCGCCATCGTGCCGGACAGGAGCCTGCTCAAAAACCAGCAGACCATAGACGGGATCAAAAAGAGCGCGGAGATCAATATGGCCTGCCTGGACGCGGTCGCAAAAGAGATCGGCGCGGGCATGCCCACGGAGGACATCGACCGCATCGTCTATGATACGACCGTCCGCATGGGCGGCATCCCTGCCCCCCTCCATTACGAGGGCTTTCCCAAGAGCGTGTGCACCTCGATCAACGAAGAGGTCTGCCACGGCATCCCCGATGAAAAGCATATCCTCAAGAACGGCGACATCATCAATGTCGACTGCTCGACCATCCTCAACGGATATTTCTCGGATTCCTCCCGCATGTACTGCATCGGCGATGTCTCCGAGGAGAAAAGGCGCCTGGTCCAGGTGACCAAAGAGTGCGTCGAGATCGGCCTGGAGGCAGTCATCCCCTGGACCTATCTGGGAGACATGGGCAGCAAGGTCCATGAGCACGCAGTGAAGAACGGCTATTCCGTCGTCCGCGAGATCGGCGGCCACGGGATCGGCCTCGAATTCCACGAGGACCCCTTCGTCAGCTACGTGTCCGAACCCGGCACCGAGATGCTCATGGTGCCCGGCATGGTCTTTACCATCGAGCCCATGGTCAACATGGGTACGGACAGGATCTTCCAGGACGCCGATAACGGCTGGACCATCTATACACAGGACGGCAAACCCTCCGCCCAGTGGGAGATCCAGGTCCTGGTGACCGAACAGGGCCACGAGGTTCTGTGCTGGTAAACATGACAAAGGGGACGGTCCTTTCTGGCACGTTTTCGCAAGCATGACAAAGGGGACGGTCTTTTCTGGCACATTTCCGGGTGTGACAAAGGAAATGGTCCTTCCCGGCACATTTCCGGGTCACTTTCCCAATCCATAGATTACTGACGATCAGATTTCCCCTGTACAGGGACTTCATAGCGACAGCTTCCGCATCGAGGACTCCGGAGACCGGATTTCCCCGCTGCAGGGACTTCATATATATCATGCGAGGTGGATTAACATGCAAAACAAAGGAAAGTATTATATCACAACGGCGATCGCCTACACGTCCGGCAAGCCCCATATCGGCAACACCTATGAGGTCATTCTGGCGGACTGTATCGCGCGCTACAAGAGGGCGGACGGCTATGACGTGCGCTTTATGACCGGGTCTGACGAGCACGGCCAGAAGATCGAGTCCAGGGCGGCCCGCGCGGGCAAGAGCCCCAAGGAATTCGTCGACGAGACCGCGGGCGAGATCAAACGCCTGTGGGACCTGGTCGGGACTTCCTATGACCGCTTCATCCGCACCACCGACGCCGACCACGAGCGCCAGGTGCAGAAGATCTTCAAAAAGCTCTATGATCAGGGTGATATCTATCTGGGCCACTACAGCGGAATGTACTGCCAGGAGTGCGAGGCCTTCTACACCCCTTCCCAGATCGAGGAGGAGGGCAAGTGTCCCGTCTGCGGCAGCCCTGTCCATGAGGCCCAGGAGGACGCCTATTTCTTCCGCATGAAAAAATATGCCGACAGGCTGATCGAGCATATCAATACCCATCCCGAGTTCATCCAGCCCGTCTCCAGAAAGAACGAGATGATGAACAATTTCCTTCTGCCCGGCCTGCAGGACCTGTGTGTCTCCAGATCCTCCTTCTCCTGGGGCATTCCCGTGGACTTCGCGCCCGGCCATGTCGTCTATGTCTGGCTGGACGCCCTGACCAACTACATCACAGGCCTGGGCTACGACGCGGACGGCAATAACGACCCGCTCTTTGACAAATACTGGCCCGCCGACCTCCACCTGATCGGCAAGGACATCGTCCGCTTCCACACGATCTACTGGCCCATCTTCCTGATGGCCCTGGATATCCCGCTTCCCAAACAGGTCTTCGGCCACCCCTGGCTCCTGCAGGGCGGCGAAAAGATGTCCAAGACCAAGGGCAACGTCATCTACGCGGACGACCTGGTAGACATCTTCGGCGTGGACGCGGTCCGCTATTTCGTCGTGCATGAGATGCCCTACGAGAACGACGGCGTGATCACCTGGGAGCTGGTCGCGGAGCGCATCAACTCCGACCTGGCCAACACCCTGGGCAACCTGGTCAACCGCACCATCGCCATGAGCAACAAGTACCTGGGCGGCACCGTGAAGGACACCGGCTCCTTCGCCGGCCTGACCGACGAGGAGGCCGCTAAGGCCAAGGGCTATGACGAAGACCTCAAGGCCACCGTGACAGCCGCCTATGACAAGGTTGAAAAGAAGATGGACGAGCTCCGCGCGGCGGACGCCCTGACCGAGATCTTCTCCGTCTTCAAGCGCCTCAACAAATACATCGACGAGACCGAGCCCTGGATCCTGGGCCGCGACGAGGCCAAAAAGGACCGCCTCTCCACCGTCCTCTACAACCTGGTGGAGGGCATCACCATGGGCGTGTCCCTGCTGGCTCCCTTCATGCCCGAGACGGCGGAAAAGACCGTCAGGATGCTGGGCACACAGATCCGTGACTTCGATACCCTGAGCAGCTTTGGCGCCGCCGGCGACAGCTTCACCGTGACCGACAAGCCCGAGATCCTCTTCGCCCGCCTCGACCAGAAGGAGGTCATGAAGAAGGTCGAAGTCATCATGGAAAAACAGCGCGCCCAGGCGGCAGCCGAAGCCGCAGCGGATGCGGCCGCCAATGGCGAAGCCCCTGCGGCTAAAACAGAGGAAAAAGCTGAAGAGGCCGTCCCCGAAGTGGAGAAAAAGCCCGAGGTCACCATCGATGACTTCGCCAAATGCCAGTTCCAGGTCGGCGAGATCATCGCCTGCGAAGCCGTCAAGAAGTCCAAAAAGCTCCTCTGCTCCCAGGTGAAGATCGGCTCCGAAGTCCGTCAGATCGTCTCCGGCATCCGCAAGTACTACAGCCCCGAGGAGATGGTGGGCAAGAAAGTCATGGTCATCACCAACCTCAAGCCCGCCAAACTGGCAGGCCTCATGTCCGAGGGCATGATCCTCTGCGCCGAGGCTCCCGACGGCAGCCTGGCCCTCATGACCCCCGAAGCGGACAAAAACGTCCCCGCCGGCAGTGAGATCGGCTGATCTGTCTGATCGAACAACGATTATCAAAACCTTGAACCGTCACGGCCGGCCCTCCGACCGTGGCGGTTTGTCATCAGCCCGAAGCTGCGCCGGGCTGCCATCCGGCCTGTCCGCCGGAGCTTGCAGTCGGACTGTCATTCGGATTGCACGCCGCCGGCGACAGCGTGACCGTTATTCGTCCCGAAACTGCTGCCGTCTGCTGCCGGGATCCAAAACCAGGAGGGATAAGCATTGATGAAAAAAAGATACGTCCTGCGGCTGACGGCTGCCCTGCTGGGCCTGGCCCTGACCCTGGTGCCTGTGCAGCAGGTACACGCGGCCGGCGGCTTCCGGAATGATTTCAGGAAAAGAACCGGGGCTCTGGCCCCCGTGAAAACACCGGCATCCGCGGCAGACAGCGCCCGGGCCTATACAGGATCGGACAGAGCATCCGCTGCGGCGGAGCAGGCCCTGCCCAGGCCCGGCCTGCCTGACATCGGCCTGCCGAAACCAAAGCTGCCCAAGCTCAACATACCGGATCTCCCTTCGGACTTCCATATCGACAAAGCCACCGAGAAGAAGAGGCTGGCGGAGGCGGTCCGTCAGCTGGATGAGTACGGGCTCTCTCCGGAAAAACTCGTCGAGCACTTCTGGGACTATATCTCCCGCAGGGAGAACCGGGACCGGATTGGGGAAAAGGCCGGAGAGCTGAAGAAAAAGGCGGAGGACCTCAGGGGCGGCGCGGGAAAACTGATGGAAAAGGACCGCGCCGGCAGCTCTGACAGCGGAAGCTCAGGGACCACTGCGGGCTTGGCTCTGCCGGAAGAGGCCCGGCAGGAGATCGACCGCGTCAGGAAAACAGCCGCTGAGGAAGCCGGCAGAAAGATTGAAGAAGCAGTGGACGCCGCGGCGGACCAGGCGGCACAGAAGGCCGCTGAGGAGATCGACAGCGCCGCGGAGGCTGTAAAGCAGGAGGTTATGGATCAATGAAAATATTTGACGCGGAAAGCCCGCTTATGTCCGGGCTCTCCAGGATCACGGACCTGATCCTTCTGAACCTGGTCGTCCTGGCCTGCTGCCTGCCGGTGATCACGATCGGAGCGGCCATGACCGGCATGCACTATGTCCTGCTCAAGATGGTCAGAGATGAGGAGGGCTATGTCGTGCGGGCCTATTTCAAGTCCTTCCGGGAGAACTTCCGCCAGGCAACGATCCTCTGGGGGATCTACCTCCTTTTCGGCCTGGTGGTCTATATGGACCTGGCCCTCACCGGCCCCTCCGCGGCCGGGGGCCTGCAGCTGCCGGCGCCCCTCCGCTATCTGATCATGGGCGGCGGCATCTTCGTGACGCTCGTCTACCTCTACGTCTTTCCCCTCCTGTCCCGCTTCAGCAACACGGTGGGGGAAACTCTGGCCAACGCGGCCAGACTGGTTCCGGCGGCCTTTCCCCGCACCTTCGCCATGGCCCTGGTGACCCTGGCCTTTCCGGCGGCCGTGCGGATCATGCCCGTCCTGTTCCCGGTCGAGATCCTCCTGGGCCTGACGGGCCCGGGCTTTCTCTGCGCCCTGATCTATGACCCGGTCTTTCGCCGGATCGAGGACCGGATCCGCGGCACGAGCGCAGAGGATGACCTCTGAGAGGCTTTTTCCGGGCCGTCCGGCATCTGCGGCAGTTTCGACACAATGCCGGAGGGCATCTGTCAAAATGACGGAAATCCTGCGAGAATAGTGTACAGAATGACGGCTGTTCCGGCCGTCATTTTTTTTTGCCGGCCTGTCAGGTCAGGAAATGAGGGGATTTTTTGGGCAGTCGTGCCATAGCGGGCCGGGCTCCTTTTTCGTATACTGTTAAACATGAAAAAGAACTGTATCCGGCGGATGCGGTCCGGATAATGCTTAGCATGGAAAAGGACGTCAAGGAGGAAAAAATGGCAAGTTTATCTCTGAAAAATGTCAACAAGGTATATCCCAACGGATTCCAGGCAGTCAAGGATTTCAACATGGAGATCGCGGACAAGGAGTTCATCATCTTCGTAGGCCCCTCCGGCTGCGGTAAGTCCACGACCCTGCGTATGATCGCAGGCCTCGAGGATATCAGCTCCGGTGAGTTCCGCATCGACGGCAAGCTCATGAACGATGTCGAGCCCAAGGACAGAGATATCGC
>DGUF01000026.1 GCA_002394525.1 Lachnospiraceae bacterium UBA4317
CCTGCGCCGGCGGGAAGGTTGTTGACGCTGATCTCCGCACCGGTCAGCCCGAGCTGATCATGGAGCTCTGTCCTTGCACCTTCTGCTGCATTTACCTTTGTATAATTTGCCATTTTGCTTTCCTCCTGTAAATATTGGTGTTTTGATCTGCCATTGGTTCATCTATGTTCAGGTCTGTAAAAACCTGATCAGATTGAACCGGGTTTGTTGTAACCTCATCTGATACAACAGATTGTAATTGGTCTCTGTTGTAATGTCAAGCATTACAACTAAATATTTTCAACTTTTTTCTTTCTTTTCAGAGATGGGTCCGAATCTGCCCCGCTGCCGGTCATCCGCCTTTTCGAAAAACTCATATAATTCAAGACTCGCTCGCGAGTCTTGCGCGCCGGATGCGGGTTGACATGTCTTGTTTTTCAAAGATATGTCAACATCTTCCGCATCGCATCCGTGCTGCATCCAACAAACCTTCGGTTTGTCGGAGCGTTTATTCTTCATCGCGGGATTGTACCCACGATGAAGCGAGTTTCCCTTTTTGCGCGCGTATCCCACGACTGAAGTCACGGGTATTGCGCGATGAAGAATAAAAACAGCCGCGCAGGATCATTTATTCCTGCGCGGCTGATGCCGGCTCAAAATGAGTCGATAGAACCGTCCCCGGTGACTCATCCGGCGGCGCGGATCGCGGCGTAGCGCTCGTCGCCGAGGGTGTTCATCATGTTTGTGTAGGGGTCTGTGTCGCCGGCCATGACCTGGGAGAATATCCTGGGTGTGCATCCGGAGACCAGGGCAACGCCGTGCTCGTTCATGCGGACGGGCTGCTGGCGGTTGCGAGACTGGACGTTCCAGAATACGACGCGGGGCAGGCGGTAGCCGTGCCGCCGGTACATGGCCTGGGCGTGCTCAAAGCTTGTCTGAGACGCGCCGCGGGCGCAGGAGTCAAACTCCATGTCGGAAACAATGTAGAGTGTGGACGGCAGGTCCCTCTGGGGGACGCGGTGGGTTACTGCTGTCCGGAGGATCAGGTCAAAGACTGCCGTCAGGTCTGTGTTCTCTACCTCGTTGAAGGAGCGGCAGTAGCGGACCTTCTCCACGATATCCCGTCCCCGGATCTCCACAAGCTGGGGAGTCGTGGAGAAGGTGATAAAGTGGTTGTGGAAGGCGCCGTGGTTGCGTTCGGCGAAGTAGATAGCCAGGGACTGGGCGACTGTTGCCGGAAGGGGGGTGCCGCCCCAGTACATGGAGCCGGAGCCGTCAGCCACGACGATGGCGTTCTCGTCGCGGGTGAAGTCCTCCAGGGCGTTCCAGGTCACGTCCAGGGCCTCCCGCTCGTCCTCTCCCGCCCTGTAGGCGGCAGTGACGATCTGGTAGGGCATAAGGGTGCCTGTGTGGAGCGAAGCCGCCCCGGTCCGGACCTGTGCCAGAAAGTCCTGGTAACGGTCATGGTCGCAGCGCATGAAGGCGCGGCGGTACCTGAGCATGGCCCCCGAGGGCTGCCTTGCGTAGTCAAATGTGTAGTCGCGCTCACGCAGGTGGTTCTCGATAATGCGGATCTGCGCGCGGAGTGCAGACAGGGCCCTGCGGTAGCGGGCATCGTTCATGCCGAAGGCGCGGGCCAGCTGCCTTGCCATGCGGACAGTCTCCGCGTTGGAGGCGTTCACAGAGGGCAGCCACTTGCCGAGGAGCGACACCTGCCGGCCCTCCTCCAGTGCCTGCATGTCTGCCAGGAACTGGCGGTGGAGCAGGGCCTCCGCCTCAGCGCGGGCCGGTGTATCCAGAAGGACCAGGAGGTCATCCCATCGTCCGTACTCCGCAATATAGGGGAGGTTCTGGAGCAGGGAGGCCATCTCATGTTCAGCCAGCCAGCGGAGGATGGTGCGGAAGACTGCGCGCTCACCCAGGCCGCCGCGGGCATCGCGGGCATAGAAGAGAATCTTCATGGCCAGGTCCGGATCTTCGGCATAGGCCCGCAGAAAGCGGTCCGCGATCTCCGCATCGGGCTGGCCCCGCAGGGCGCCGATCGACGCGAACAGGTCCAGGCAGTCAGAACCGGAAGTGCGCAGGGTCACCGCGCCGTTCTCTGTCAAAGTCCGGTTCATTGCGTTCTTCAGAAATTGCAGCATGAGCTTCTCCTCCTTTCTTTTTTTATACAAGGCACGTTTTTTTGCCGGAGGCGACCACGCCTGTGCAGGAATCGAACCTGCTCCTGAATACTTAAAAGGTATCTGCATGACTGTTGTTGCTGTCCGTGCCTTTTATCATTTTTTCAAAGCACATTTTTCACCGTGATAGCCGTTTTCACCACGGCATCCTTCGATGCCGGCAGGACTCGAACCTGCAATTGTGCCGTAAGATGGAATGTTATTTGCTGTCTGTGCTTTTCATGATTGTACTTTAACATGTCCGGATGGTCAGTTCCCGGAAAAAAAGTTGCGAACACGTGTGAAACAGAGGGAAACAGGATGAAACAAGTGCCGGTTCTTCGAAGGGCGTGTACAGATAACGGGTGAATCGAGAAAAATAAAAAATTTCCCATTTACCTATTGACTAAGTAGGAAAGTAGGAGTATAGTAGCACAATCGAATTTGAGCAACCAAGCAGGAAAGGAGAGGAATGCAATGTA
>DGUF01000255.1 GCA_002394525.1 Lachnospiraceae bacterium UBA4317
CGGAAGCAGCACCTGCTCCGGCCGTAGAAGCAGCTCCCGCAGAGGCCGAAAAGCCCGCGCCGAAGAAGAAGCGCACAAGAAAGACAAAGGCACAGAAGGAAGAGGCAGCGTCTCCCGCAGAGGCCGAAAAGCCTGTGGAGAAGAAAAAACGCACAAGAAAGACCAAGGCGCAGAAGGAAGAACAGGCTTCGCCAGTTCAACAGGCAGAGCCAGTTCAACAGGCCTTGCCAGTTCAACAGGCAGAGCCAGTTCAAAAGGAAGCGCCTGCAGAGGCAGCAGTAGAAGCTCCTGCTGAAAAAGCCGCAGAGCCGGCAGCGGAAGCCCCCGCCGGCAAGGTTGCTTCAGAGAAAACAGAAAAGGCCGCGGACAAAGCCGCTTCCGGGAAAGCTGGAAAGGCCGCGGGCAAAGCCGGGACGAAAAAGGCCTCCGGCAGGAAAAAGGAGAGCGCGCCTCCGGAGAGGATCACCACGATCCTGGGCACGCCTTCTTCGAAGGAGCAGAAGGACTGAGATACCGGATGCGAAAGCGGAATGACTGAGAGCGCCTGACACGCAGGAGCAGAATATTTTTTCCGGCAGGGGATCCCGGGCCGGCAGATCTGACCGGTCCGGGATCCCCGGGGACATCATGGAAGGGAAAAACTGTTTCAGGGAAGTATACAGGAAATGACGATCAAGGAAGTAGCACAGCTGGCAGGAGTATCGCCGGCTGCAGTCAGCCGTTATCTGAACGGTGGCTCTATCAGTGAGGAAAAAAAGGAAAGAGTCCGCAAGGCGATCGAGGAGACCGGGTACAGACCCAACCCCATGGCGCAGACCATGCGCACCGGAAGGATCAACCAGGTGGGGATCATCGTCCCCAGGATCCACTCGGATTCCGTCAGCCAGATCGTGGCTGCCGCGACGCAGAAGCTTTCGGAGCGCGGCTTTATGCCCCTGCTGGGCTGCACCAACCAGACGCATGAAGGCGAACACGAATATCTCCATCTCATGCAGGAGAACCAGGTCGCCGGCATCATTCTGATGGGCACGGTCCTGACGCCCCTGATCCGCCAGGCGGCCCGCGAATGCCGGGTGCCTGTCGTGATCACCGGTCAGAACTGCGCCGGTGTGCCCTGCGTCTATCACGATGATTTTCATGCGGTCAGAGACCTCACCAATCTGCTGATCAGACGCGGCAGGCGCCGCCTGGTCATGGTCAGCGCGCCCGAAGAGGATGTCGCTGTCGGACTCAACCGCTGCAGAGGAGCCCGGCAGGCCATGGAGGACGCCGGCCTGGCCCCCGCCTCCCTGCTTACAGAGACCAGCAGCTTTGACGTCAAGGGGGGCAGGGAGGCTATGGGACGCCTCCTGCAAAGACGCCCTGATCTGGACGGGGTCATCTGCGCGACGGACACCATGGCCATGGGGGCCATGCTGGCCCTCAGGGAAGCGGGAAGGAGGATCCCCGAAGACGTCTCTGTCGCGGGCGTCGGGGACAGCTGGTTCGATGAGGTGTCCATACCCGCCCTCACGACAGCCCACCTGTTTTTCCACCAGTGCGGAGAGGAGGCGGCCCGGCTTCTTCTGGAGCTCATCGACAAGGGATCCAGAGAAGAGCATATCCGGCAGATCTGCCTCCAGTACAGGATCGTGGAACGCGGTTCCATCTGACGGGACCATGCACAAGGCAGGATCGTCCCGTGTCCCGAAGGATTTTACAGACAACATGCTCAGGAAGGACTTGGTAACAAATGAAGAAAAAACTCATTTTTCTTGATATCGACGGAACATTGACGGAGCCGGGATCAAACACACCGCCCGACAGCGCCCTCGAGGCCATCCGCGGCGCTCAGGCAAAGGGCCACCTGGTCTTTCTGTGCTCCGGCAGAAATTACGCCATGCTCTCCCCCCTGCTCCGCTATGGATTTGACGGAGTCGTGGCCAGCGCGGGCGGCTACATTACGGTCGGCGACGAGGTGGTCTACGATCATCCCATGACGGAGGAACAGGCCAGGACGGCGCTCGAGACCCTCCACAGCAGGGGCGTCTTCTGCACCGTGGAGACAAAGGACATCACCTACGGCGATGAAAACCTGGACGCCTTTCTCGAGGGAAATGCCGGCGCAAAGGGAAACAGCGAGATCGAGCGCTGGAGAAAGGCCCTGGCCGAGTCTCTTGATATCCACCCCCTCTCCGAATACGACGGGACCACCCCGGTCTACAAGGTCGTCATCATGTGCATGGAGGATGACCAGCTGAAGCCCGCCAGGGAAAAGCTGGAGAAGGATTTCGATTTTGTGATCCAGGAGATCAGCGACCCCGACCATCCCTGTCTCAACGGCGAGCTGATCAACCGGGCCTTCGACAAGGGCCGCGGCATCCTGCGGATCTGCCAGCACCTGGGGGTTCCGGTGGAAGACACGGTCGGCTTCGGCGACAGCATGAACGACCTGGAAATGATCCGCACCGTGGGCACCAGCGTCTGCATGGAAAACGGCAGCAAAGCCCTCAAGGAGGAGAGCGACATCGTCTGCCCGGCCGTCACGGAGGACGGACTTGCCAAAGCCTTCCGGGACCTCGGCCTGTGCGACTGAGAACCGGCGGGCCGGCAGCAGCAATGTTTTGGAATCGTTTTCAAAGGACTTTTGAGGGGGATTCTCTGAATCGGCAGAGCTTCCTGTCAATATGCACAAAATTCAAGGGCACTATTGGGGAAAATATCCGATTTACAAAGAGAAAAAATTAAAATAAAATAAAGTCTGAGTGAAAACGTTTACAAAAAATACTCAGTAACTGTTCAACTTGTTTTTCTCACACACAAGAGGGAGGAAAATACTATGGCATTGGATTACCGCAAATGTGCGCAGGAGATCTCCGATAATATCGGAGGCGGCGCAAATGTGGTCTCCGCCGCGCACTGCGCGACAAGACTGCGTCTCGTTATCGCCGATAACGGGAAGGTCAACAAGGCGGCGCTGGAGGAGATTGATGGCGTCAAGGGCATGTTCGAGTCCAACGGACAGCTCCAGCTGATCATCGGCACCGGCACTGTCAACAAGGTTTTTGATGAATTTATCGCGATCACCGGCGTAGCAGCCGGTACCAAGGATGACGTCAAGGCTGCAGCCGCGGCAAAGGCTCCTATCTGGAGACAGGCCCTGAAGACCGTCGGCGATGTCTTCGTTCCCATCCTGCCCGCCATCGTCGCTTCCGGTCTGATGATGGGTCTGGTCGAAGCGCTGGCCAAGATCCCGGGCCTGGGCTTCGGCGAGAGCGACTGGTTTGCTTTCCTTGATACCGTCGCCAACACTGCGTTTGCCTATCTGCCCGTCATCGTAGCGGTCTCCGCTGCCAGGGTATTCGGCGGCAACCTCTTCCTGGGCGCCGTCATCGGTCTTCTGATGATCCACTCCGCCTTCCTCAACGGCTGGAATGTCGCCAACACCGACGCCATCAACGCCTTCTTCGGCGTCACGGACGGCGTCATCCCCCGCTGGCACCTGATCGGCAACATCGTCACGATCCAGCGGTCCGGCTATCAGGGCCACGTCATACCGGTCATCATAGCCGTCTGGATCATGAGCGTGATCGAAAAATGGCTGCACAAGCACGTGCCTGAGATGATCGACCTCTTCGTGACCCCTCTCTGCACAGTCCTTGCAACTGCATTCCTGACCCTCTGGATCGTCGGCCCCGTCTTCTCCACTCTGGAGACCTACGTTCTGGCCGGCGCAAAGATCCTGGTCCGCAACCCCATCGGTTCCGGTGTCATGGGCGCGATCTATCCCTGGACCGTCGTCATGGGCCTGCACCACATGTACAATGTCATTGAGGCCGGCATGCTGGCCGAGACAGGACTCAACACCTGGATGCCCATCGCTTCCGCCGCCAACTTTGCCCAGTTCGGCGCCTGCCTTGCGGTAGGTCTCAAGGTCAAGAACCAGAAGACCAAATCCGTCGCGATCCCGTCCTCCATGTCCGCGGCCCTCGGCATCACTGAGCCCGCCATCTTCGGTGTCAACATGCGCTTCTTCAAGCCCTTCATCGCAGGCATGGTCGGCGGTGCTGTCGGCGCCCTGATTGCTGCCTTCATGGGCTTCGGCGCAACTGCTTACGGCGTTACCGGCATCCCCGGCTACCTGACTGTCTCCAACCCTGCCATGTACACCATCGTTCTCCTAATCGCAGGCGGCATCGCCTTCGCGGGCACATGGGTATTCTGGAAAGAGGAAGAGAAGAAGAAAGCTCCCGCGGCTCCCGCTGTTGAGATCAAGGTTCCCGAAAACACTGTCATCAGCTGCTCCGCAGGCACCGTCAAGGCTCCCGCCATGGGCGCGGTCATCGCCAGAGAGGACATCGAGGACGAGACCTTTGCCAGCGGCGTCCTGGGCGACGGCGTAGGCATCAAGCCCGCCGCAGGCTATGTCGTGGCTCCCTTCGACGGCGAGATCACTTCCGTCGCTGATTCCAAGCACGCGATCGGCATCGCCAGCCCCTCCGGCATGGAGCTTCTGATCCACGTCGGCGTCGACACAGTCGCCATGAACGGCGACGGCTTCGATCCCCAGGTTGCCGAAGGCGACCAGGTCAAGGCCGGCCAGCTCCTGCTCAACTTTGATATTGACAAGATCAAAGCCGCCAACCACCCCGACACAGTCGTTGTCCTGCTCACCAACGCGGACGACTACGAGGATGTCGTGTGCGGAAACCAGTAAGAGCATAACCGCGGGGAGGCGTCTGACATTTTGTCCTGATGCATCCCGCAAAGTGATCATGTAATACAGGAAGCGGCAGTCTGCGCTATGTCCGGGCTGCCGCTTCTGCTTACCGCGGTCCGGCTGCCGGGGCGCGCGGCCTGTGGTTTTTGCGGGCCCGGCTGCACACTGGCGCAGCTGTCCAGGCGTCCGGATCTATGGCGCGCGGCCTGAAGTCTTGCGGGAGCGGCTGCACACTGGCGCAGCTGTCCAGGCGTCCGGATCTATGGCGCACAGCCTGTGGCTTTTGCGGGCGCGGCGATTTACTGACGCATATGTTCAGGCACCTGAAGCTACATGAAAAAAAGTGCCAAAATACACGCCTTTAAAGGCATAAAAATTGTAAAAAGTTAAGAAAGACGGTTTTTTATTCGCGGAAATCGTAGTATAATACCCATAGCTTTTGGGAAACGGCATACTCCCTATGGACTATGTGCCCAATATAATCAAATCAGAGAAGGAGAAAAAAGATCATGAAAGAAATCAAATTCACAGTAACTGATCCGCTTGGAATCCACGCTCGTCCCGCAGGAATTCTTGTCAAAGAGGCAAAGAAGTTCAGCTCCAAGATCACAGTCTGGAAGGGCGACAAGAGCTGCGATATGAGAAAGCTCCTTGCTCTGATGGGCCTGGCTGTCAAGCAGAACGATGAGATCACTGTCCAGGTCGAGGGCGATGATGAAGCTGCCTGCGCTGAGGCAATTGAGAAATTCCTGAAAGAGAACTTCTAATCAGACTGACCGGAGGGGCGACTGTTCGGGGTTTCGAACAGCCGCGCCTCTTTTTCTTTTGCGAAAACAGTAATTTTTTATAGATAGATTCAGGAGGAAGCAAGTTATGGTAGTTGCAACCGGCAAAAGTATCTTAAACCGCATTGGAATCGGCAGAATCAAGATCTATAAAGCTCCCGTTTATAACATCAGCGACGCGATCGTCGAGAACCCCGAGAGAGAGCTGCAGCGCTTCGAAGAGGCCCTGCAGAAGGCCATCGACCAGCAGGGCGTCCTGTATGAGAAGGCCCTGAAGGATGCAGGCGAAGAGAGCGCCGCGATCTTTGAGGCCCACCAGCTCATGCTCGAGGACGATGACCTGCAGGATTCCACCCGCGAGATCATCACGGAGCAGAAGAGAAGCGCCGAATATGCGACCAAGACTGCTTTTGACAACTATGCCCAGATGTTTGCGGAAATGGACGATCCCTACATGAAGGCCAGAAGTGCCGACCTGATCGACGTTGAGACCGCTGTCCTGGATTTCCTCATGGGCAACGACGTCGGCAGCATGCAGGGCACAGAGCCCTCCATCCTGGTCGCCGAGGACCTGGCTCCCTCGGAGACCGTCAAGCTCGACAAGTCCCTGCTCCTTGGCATGATCACCCGCGAGGGTTCCTCCAACAGCCACACCGCGATCCTGGCCCGTTCCATGAACCTGCCTTCCCTGATCCAGTGCAAGGACATCGACGACAGCTGGGACGGCAAGATGGCCATCCTGGACGGCTACAATTCCTGCGTCTACATCGATCCCACCGACGATCTGATGGCGACCCTCAAGGCCAAATATGACGAGGACCTCAAGAAGGATGCCCTGCTCCAGGAACTCAAGGGCAAGCCCAGCACGACCCTGGACGGCCGCAACGTCCACGTCTATGCCAATATCGGCGGCCCCTCCGACCTGGGCAGCGTGAAAGAAAACGACGCAGAGGGCGTCGGCCTCTTCCGCTCCGAGTTCGTCTACCTCAACAGCAAGGAAGAGCCCAGCGAAGAGCAGCAGTTCGCGGCCTACAAGCGCGTCGTCGAGACCCTGGCTCCCAAGCTGGTCATCATCCGCACCTGCGACATCGGCGCGGACAAGACCATCGACTACATGAACCTGGACAAGGAAGAGAACCCCGCTCTGGGCTTCCGCGCCCTCCGCATCTGCCTGACCAGGAAGGAATTCTTCAAGAAACAGCTCCGCGCCCTTCTTCGCGCCTCCGCTTACGGCAACATGGGCATCATGTTCCCCATGGTCATCAGCAAGTGGGAGGTCGTCGAGGCCAAGGCCCTCATGGAAGAGTGCAAGCAGGAACTGATTAAGGAAGGCCACAAGGTCGGCAATTACCAGATCGGTATCATGGTCGAGACTCCCGCAGCCGTCCTCATCGCCGATGACCTGGCAGAGGAAGTCGACTTCTTCTCCCTGGGCACCAACGACCTCACCCAGTACACCTGCGCCATCGACCGCCAGAACGCCAAACTCGAGCGCTTCTCCGACACCCACCATCCGGCTGTCCTCAAGGCCATCCAGATGACCGTCGAAGCCGGCCACAGGCACAACACCTGGGTAGGCATCTGCGGCGAGCTCGGCGCAGACCCCACCCTGACCGAGACCTTCCTGCGCATGGGCGTCGACGAACTCTCCGTCAATGCCAAGAGCGTCCTTCCGCTCAGAAAGATCATCCGCAGCGTGGACCTGTCCAAATAAGAGACAGACCCCGGCCGGGCTCTGAAGAGGCTGTCTGCCATGATCCGGTAAGACTGCCTGACAGAACCTGAACAGACTGAAAAACTCCCGCCGCATGCCATAAAGGCAGCGGCGGGAGTTTTTTGAGTCAAAGGGTGAGTCAAAGGGTGAGTGTGAGTCAAAGGGGACGGTTCTCCTGACTCATTGTGTTCATGAGTCAAAAGGGAAGATTCATCTGACTCATTGTGTTCGATGAATTAAAAAGGACGTTTCACCTGACTCAGTGTGTTCGATGAATCAGGTGAAACGTCTCCGTGACTCAGATATGTCGGCGCACAGTTCTCAGAACGCACAGATCTCAGGCGTCATTCGCGGCCTGGACCTGTTTTTTGAGGTCCAGGAGATGCCGGAGGGCCTGGAGGACACCCCGGTCAGTGAATGAAGGGGCGACGATATCCGCCGCCTCGTGCAGCTCCGGACGCGCGTTTTGCACAGTCCCGTTCACGCCGGCTTCCTGAAAAGCGGACAGGTCATTCAGATTATCCCCGAAATAGACGGTTTCTTCGGAATGAA
>DGUF01000201.1 GCA_002394525.1 Lachnospiraceae bacterium UBA4317
GCACGGATGGCGCATGGCGGATCCGGAGAAGCAAAAAGCCATGTATGCGCAGCCAGGAAAAAAGCATACGAAGAAGAAAATTCGAACTTGCAATTCAAAAGTTTTGTCTATACGATATCAATATGAAGTACTGACTGCATAGGAGGGACAAAGCCATGGAACATTATTTCGATCCGGGGATCGAGTGCGCTTCACGCGAGCAGATCACAGCCTGGCAGGACGAGCGCCTGGTAAACACTGTGAAACGCGTCTATGCTTCGGTGCCCTGTTACAGGGAGAAAATGGACGCGGCAGGCGTGAAGCCCGAGGACATTCGCGGCGTCAGGGATCTGCATAAGCTGCCTTTTCTGACCAAGGAGGACCTGCGTCAGCAGTATCCCTACGGACTTCTGGCTGTCCCCATGTCGGACTGTGTCAGGATCCATTCTACCAGCGGCACGACCGGGAGAAGGGTCGTGGCATTTTACACCCAGCACGATATCGATCTGTGGGAGGAATGCTGTGCCCGCGCGATCGCGGCGGCCGGAGGGACCAGGGACGACGTGGTCCAGGTCTGCTACGGCTACGGCCTCTTTACGGGCGGAGCGGGCCTGCACGGGGGCTCTCACAAGGTGGGCTGCCTGACCCTGCCCATGTCCTCAGGCAATACGGACCGCCAGCTGCAGTTCATGACCGACCTGGGCACGACGATCATCGCCTGTACGCCCTCCTACGCGGCCTATCTGGCCGAGACGATCCAGGAGCGCGGGCTCAGGGACCAGATCAGACTCAAGGCCGGTATCTTCGGCGCTGAGGCCTGGACGGAGGAGATGCGCCGCGACATCGAGGACAAGCTCGGGATCAAGGCCTTTGACATCTACGGCCTGACGGAGATATCCGGTCCCGGAGTGGCATTCGAGTGCTCGCAGAAAAACGGCATGCACATCAATGAGGACCACTTTATCGCGGAGATCATCGATCCCAATACCGGAGAGGTCCTGCCCTACGGCCAGAAGGGGGAACTGGTCTTTACCAGCATCACCAAGGAGGCCTTCCCCCTGCTGCGCTACCGCACCAGGGACATCTGCGTCCTCAACGCCGAGCCCTGCGCCTGCGGCAGGACCCATGTCCGCATGGCCAAGCCCATGGGCCGCAGCGACGATATGCTCATCGTCAAGGGCGTCAACGTATTCCCTAGCCAGATCGAGACCGTCCTGCTCAACTACGGCTATCCCGCCAATTACCAGATCCTTGTCACCAGGGAGAACAACAGCGACAGGATCGAGGTCCAGGTCGAGATGACCCCCGAGATGTTCTCCGACTCCCTCAAGGACATCACAAAGCGCGAGAAGCAGCTTGTCAGCGCCCTCAAGGCCATGCTGGGAATCTACTGCGTGGTGAAGCTGGTCGCGCCCAAGAGCATTGAGAGGAGCGAGGGAAAGGCTAAGCGCGTCATTGACAGGCGCAATCTCTATCAGGGATAAAGAGGCCCCGGTCCCGGACCGGAGAGAGTCCCTGTCCCGAAGTGTTTTTTGAAAAAAAGGATAACAGCATCTATACGGGAGGTAAGAGAGATGACAGTTAAACAGATTTCCGCGTTTCTGGAAAACAAACCCGGCGCGCTCGCCGCGTTCACCAAGACCCTGCAGAACAGCGGGATCGATCTGAGAGCTCTCTCCCTGGCGGAGACAGAGGATTTCGGAATCGTGCGTGTGATCGTCGACGATGCCTATAAGACCGTCCAGATCCTCAAGGAGGAGGGCTATGTATGCTCCCTCACGCCGGTCCTGGCGATCGTCTTCGAGGATAAGCCCGGCGCCCTCGTCAATGTCCTCAACCTGCTCGGCGACAACGGGATCAACCTGGAGTACTCCTACGCCTTTCTTGCCAAGAAGGCCAACAGCGCCTGCATGATCTTCCGCGTCGCGGACAATGAGGCCGCCGTAAAGGTGCTCACGGCCAACGGGATCCGGCCCATCTGCCAGGATGACCTGGAGGGCATGTTCAAGTAGAATACAGGTGATGTTCATGGAAGCCCCTGACTGACGGCCCGAAAAGCCGGTCATCCAGGGGCTTTGAGCAGGAATCCTGAATCCCGGGGATCTGGAATCCCGGGGATTTGGGACCCTGTAAGAGGATATCCCGGAAAAGATTTTATGAAAAGAAAAAGACCGCCTGTGGTTTGATCACAACCACAGGCGGTCTTCTCAGATTCCGTAATAATTATTTATATAGAATCAATTATGCCTCGGTGATAGCGCCGACAGGGCAGGTTCCTTCGCAGGCACCGCAGTCGATGCAGGCATCCGCATTGATCTCGTACTGGGAATCGCCCTGGGAGATCGCCTCTACGGGACATGATGCAGCGCAGGTACCACAGCTGATGCAGGAATCATTAATAACACGTGCCATTGTAATGTTCTCCTTTCAATATAAAAGTAAAAAAAAGAAAGTTCAAGGTTAGTACAAACTAAATACCCTTATCCTGACACAAGCCACAGAAAGCACCGGAGTGCGATCTGTGGCTTGTATTGTCATCATAGCGTTTTTTTATGCTGTAGTCAAGAATATTTTTAGTATATTTTCAATACTGAAAACCCCGTTGATCACAGCGGTCTGACTCTCTGCAGGACAGGCGGGCGGCCTGCCCTGCGGGAGAACTGATCAGAGATCAGGGTCTGCGGATGTCCGGCCCGGGCCGGGGCACCGGCAGGGAAAAACCCGGATTATTCCTCGTTGTAGAGAGCGCCGAGCTTGCTCAGGTACTCGTAGTGAGCCTTTGCATTGGCCTCGTTCTCTGCATACATTCTCTCAGCGTTGGCAGGATTTGCCTTCTTGAGGGACATGTAACGGACTTCGCCGTTGAGGAATGCCTGGTAATCGTCGGTAGCGGGCTTGCTGTCGAGGAAGAATTTCTTCTTGCCGCCGGCAGGGTTGAAGCGGAAGAGGTTCCAGTAACCGGTGGTCACAGCGAGCTTCTCCTCGTCCTGAACCTTGGCCATGCCCTTCTTGATACCGTGGTTGATGCAGGGTGCGTATGCGATGATGAGGGAAGGACCCGGATAAGCCTCAGCCTCAGCGATCGCCTTGATGCACTGGTTCCTGTCAGCGCCCATGGAGATCTGAGCAACATAGACGTAGCCATAGCTCATAGCCATAGCAGCGAGGTCTTTCTGCTTGACTTCCTTACCGCCTGCAGCGAACTGGGCGACAGCACCGATCGGGGTAGCCTTGGAGGACTGACCGC
>DGUF01000178.1 GCA_002394525.1 Lachnospiraceae bacterium UBA4317
TCCACAACCTGCTGGCGGTGCCCGGTGCCCGGCCGGAGGATATCCGGATGGTCATCAGCCACCCGCAGGCCCTCAGCCAGTGCCAGCCCTATATCCGTCAGCACGGCTATCAGGAGCAGACCGAGGTCAACACGGCTGTGGCGGCCGAGCGCGTCGCGAAGACGGGCGATCCTTCCGTGGCGGCCATCGCGAGCGCGGAGACCGCATCCATTTACGGGCTGGAGGTCCTGGACCACGACATCAATGAGAGCCGGGACAACACGACCCGGTTCGCGGTCTTTGCCAGGACGCAGAATGAGCTGTCCACAGACCGCGACGAAAACCGCTTTATCATGCTCTTCCGCGTCAACAACGTCTCCGGCGCCCTGGCGGACGCCCTCCAGGTCATCAGCCGCTACGGCTTCAACATGAACGTCCTGCGCAGCAGGCCCATTAAGACGACTCCCTGGAAATATTATTTCTACGCGGAGGTCGAGGGAAGCCCAACGTCGCAGGACGGCCGCAAGATGGTCCGGGAGCTCAGGGAACACTGCGATATGCTCCGGGTCGTCGGCCAGTATATCCAGGGCGGTGATCTGTAAAATAGAAATGGTTCGATCGCCGGCAATCGGTAGTTGGAGAACTGGTATATTCAGGGCGGTGATCTGTAACGATTATAAATGATGGATCGACCGACAATCGTCAGTTGACCGGCTTGTGAAAAAAAGAAGCAATCAGGGTGGTAAATGATGAATCTGCAAGTAAATCTGGGCGCGCGCAGCTATGAGATCGTGATCGAACGGGGCTGTCTGGGGAAGGTCGGAGAGTATCTGAACCTGGACCGGAAGGTTCTGGTCGTGACGGATACAGGCGTTCCGGCGGCCTATGCGCGGACGGTGGCCGGCGCCTGCCGGGAGGCCGTGATCTGCACGGTGGAGCAGGGCGAGGAGCACAAGACCCTGCAGAGCCTGGAAAAGCTCCTGTCCGCCATGCTGGCGGCTGGCTTCAGCCGGAAGGACTGCGTCGTCGCGGTCGGGGGCGGGATCTGCGGAGACCTGGCGGGCTTCGCGGCGGCCTCCTACATGCGGGGGATCGATTTCTACAATATTCCGACCACGGTCCTCTCCCAGGTGGACTCCTCCATCGGCGGCAAGACGGCCGTCAATCTGGACGGGATCAAAAACGTTGTCGGCGCTTTCCACCAGCCGCGCGGCGTCCTGATCGACACGGATGTCCTGCGGACCCTGCCGCGGCGCCACATCTCCGCGGGTCTGGCCGAGGCCCTCAAAATGGCCGTGACCTTTGATGAAGATCTTTTTTGGATTTTTGAAAAAGAAGATCTGTTTGAAAAAGAAGACCTGCCCGACATGGATGTGATGGAGACGGTCATCGAGAGGTCCCTGCGGATCAAGGGCCGCGTCGTCGAGCAGGACGAGACCGAACAGGGCTTGCGGCGGGTCCTGAATTTCGGGCACACCATCGGGCACGGCATCGAGAGCCTGTACCTGGACGGCTCCCTCTACCACGGCGAGTGCGTGGCCATCGGCATGCTGCCTATGTGCAGCCCGCAGATCCGGGCCCGCCTGCTTCCCGTCTATGAAAAGCTGCACCTGCCGTCCGGATGCCGGATGGATCCCGACCGGGTCTGCGAGGCCATGATGCACGACAAAAAGGCCGACAGCGGAGAAATCACCATCGTCGAGACCGACCGGATCGGAACCTTCCGGATGCGGCGCGCGGGCGCCGCGGACCTGCGGAAAAAGGTGGAGACGGTCGTCAGACGGCAGGCGGTGCATGGAGGATCGGTGTAAAAAATACAGCTGGAGATAGGGCCGGTGTCACACGCACCGGCAGCAGACGGCAGACAGTACACAGCACACGGAGAAGAACTGAAATGAAAAATACATTTGGAAACAGTGTCAGTGTCACGCTTTTCGGGGAGAGCCACGGGGCGCAGATCGGAGCGGTCCTGGACGGCCTTGCGCCCGGCATACCGGTCAGCGAAGTCTATATCGCCGCCAGGCTCAGCCGGCGGAGGCCTTCGGGGGCCATTTCCACAAAGCGGGTGGAGCCCGACAATTTCAAGATCGTGAGCGGTGTCTTCAACGGCTTCACGACGGGCACGCCCCTCTGTATCCTGATCCCCAACGAAAACACGAAGAGCGGCGACTACGAAGCCACCCGCGCCTTGGCGCGGCCGGGGCATGCGGACTACACTGCCTACTGCAAATATCACGGCTTTGAGGACTACCGGGGCGGCGGCCATTTCAGCGGTCGTCTGACGGCCCCCCTCGTGGCGGCGGGCGCCGTTGCCATGTACGCCCTGGAGCAGAAGGGGATCCGGATCGGGACCCACATCGCCCGCTGCGCGCAGATCGCGGACCGGGCCTTCGGAGATCTGGAGAGGGACCTTACTTTTTTGCAGGAAAGCCAGTTCGCGGTCCTGGATCCGGAGGCGGCGGACAAAATGCGCGCAGCCATGAAAGCGGCGGCGGAGGACGGTGACAGTGTGGGAGGCGTCCTGGAGACCTCGGTCACGGGAATGCCGGCCGGCGTCGGCGAGCCCTTTTTTGACTCGCTTGAGAGCGTGCTGGCCCATGCCATGTTCAGCATTCCCGCCGTCAAGGGCGTGGAATTCGGTGACGGCTTTGCCCTCGCGGACGGCAGGGGAAGTCAGACAAATGACAGCTTTGCCATGCAGGATGACAGGATCGTCACCAGGACCAACCACAACGGCGGGATCAACGGGGGGATCAGTAACGGCATGCCCATCCTCTTCCGGTGCGCGGTCAAACCGACGCCGTCCATATACAGGGAGCAGGAGACCGTCGATTTCCTGCAGGGGCGGGACCGGAAGATCCTGATCAAAGGCAGACATGATCCGGCCATCGTGCACAGGGCCGTCGTCGTCGCCGACTGTGTCACGGCGCTGGTGCTCTGCGACATGCTGACCCAGCGCTTCGGAACCGATTATCTGGGACCTTCCAGAGCAACATCATTGGAGGTATGAAAATTATGGAATACGGACTGATTGGGGAACATCTTCCCCACAGCTTCTCAAAGATCATTCATGAAAAACTGGCTCCCTATCAGTATGACATGCTGGAGCTTGCGCCCGATGAGATCGACGCCTTCATGCGGAAAAAGGATTTCAAAGGGATCAATGTGACGATCCCCTATAAGGAGAAGGTAATCCCTTACCTGGATGAGATCAGCGACCAGGCCCGCAGGATCGGGGCAGTCAATACCATCGTCAACCGGGACGGCAGGCTGTATGGACACAATACGGATTATTTTGGCATACGGGAACTCCTGCGCCTGAACGGAACGGATCCGGCGGGCAGAAAGGTCCTCATCCTGGGCAGCGGCGGAACCAGCAAGACCGCCCGCGCGGTGGCCGAGGATCAGGGCGCCGAACGGATCCTCCGGGTCCTGAAATACCGCGTGTAGCTGGAAAGCGCTGCCGGAAGTACCGGTGGGGACGGTCCTCGGTGGTATTATTTGACAGAAAAAGGCGTCAGCAGAGGAAATGTCAAAAGGCGTCAGAAAGAAACGTCCCTGCTGACTCCCTGTTGACTCTTTTTGGCAGCCTTTTGTGACAGGAGGTATGGCAGCGGAGCATGAAAGTCACGATCACACCGTCCGCGGCGCGCGGGATCATAGAGGCGCCGCCTTCCAAGAGCATGGCTCACCGCCTGCTGATCTGCGCGGGTCTGGCGGAGGGGATCAGTGTCATCACAAATGTGGACCTGTCCCGGGATATTGAGGCGACCATCGCCTGTCTGCGGGCCCTCGGCGCGCGGATCGAGTATGAGAAGGGGCGTGTGAACGTCCGGGGAACGGGACTGGCAGGATTAAACGGCCCTGGCACGCAGACTGGTGCCGTCCTCCCCTGCGGGGAGAGCGGCAGCACCATCCGTTTCCTGATCCCCGTCTGTCTGCTCAGCGGGCGGGAGAGCCGGCTGACCGGCAGCACGACGCTGCTGACCAGGCCCCTCCAGGTCTATGAGGACATCTGCCGGGAACAGGGCCTTACATTTGAAAAAGGACAGAAGGATCTTCTGGTCGGCGGAAGACTGGCGGCGGGAGAGTATGTGCTGCCGGGTGACGTCAGCAGCCAGTTCATCAGCGGCCTGCTCTTTGCCCTTCCCCTGCTGGAGGGGGACAGCGGGATCCGCCTGGTCCCGCCGGTGGAGAGCCGCCCCTATATCGATATGACTCTGCAGGCCCTCCGGCAGTTCGGCGTCCGCGCGGACTGGATAAAACCGGAGGATCCGCTGTCAGGAAAGAAAGAAGACCTCCCCTGCGCGCTCCGCATCCCTGGAAAGCAGAAATACCAGCCGCAGGCCGGCCTGCGCGTGGAGGGAGACTACTCCAACGCGGCCTTTTTCGAGGCCCTGGGCATGTTGAATAAAAAAAGCGGGACAAGTGTACCGGATGCACAGAGTCTGCCGGCTGCACAGGGCGATCAGAATGCAGCGGACGTGCTGGACACATCCGATGCGCAGGCTTCAGGGGATGCAGCGGGAATACAGGTCACGGGTCTTGCGGAGAACAGCCTGCAGGGTGACCGGATCTACCGCACATATCTGGCAGGACTCGACGATGGATTTGTTCAGATCGACCTGTCCGACTGCCCCGATCTGGGACCGGTCCTGATGGCTTTTGCGGCCGCCCGGCACGGGGCCCGCTTCACGGGCACAAGGCGGCTGAAGATCAAGGAGAGCGACCGCGGGACGGCCATGCAGCAGGAGTTGGCCAAAATGGGTGTCCGGGTGGATATGGCGGAGGATGAGATCACTGTTTTTTCCGGGATCCGGCCGCCGCGGGAACATTTATACGGGCACAACGACCACCGGATCGTCATGGCTCTGTCCATTCTGCTGACGCGGACAGGCGGGACCATCGACGGCGCGGAGGCCGTGGCAAAGAGTCTGCCGGACTTTTTTGAGCGGATGACAGGCCTTGGAATACAGGTTTCATACGAACCGTGAGTGAAATTATGAAAAGACCGCATGCGTCCGTGGACGGTGGCAATACCGGATTTCACGCGAACAGCGAATGTACCTATGAAAAGACCGCATGCGGTCGGGGAGGTTGGAGATATCTATGATGAACTGGATCAGCAGAAATAATATTTTGATCGTCGGGCTGGGCCTCATGGGGGGCAGCTACGCGAAGGCGCTCAAGC
>DGUF01000206.1 GCA_002394525.1 Lachnospiraceae bacterium UBA4317
ATTCATTGAAATACTTCTGCTTGGCATCGATCTTGGTCTGGAACCTCTCGATGGCATTGGTGTAGGCCTCGACCGAAGCGGTGTAGATCTCCATGGCCGCCAGATATTCCTCGTGGGCCACATTGGAGACGGACCGGTTGCGGTATTCCCGCAGGACCTTCATCCCCGACAGGAGCAGGGCCAGGATCAGCCCGGCTGCCAGCATGATCCGCCAGCGGCGCAGGGTCAGGAGCAGAAGGCGGGGAAGGCTGACCTCCCTCATCTTCTTGGCTGGATGGTTCTGATTTACAAAATTCTGATTACTCAATGTATTCCTCCCGGACAGGTCAGGGACCTGCAGAAAAATCATCATTAGTTACCGTTCACGCCCCATTAAGGGCGTGAACTTGTAACGCAGCGCGCGGCGATTCCAATACGCTCTGCGTGCGCCGCGCGCCTTTCAACTCGGGTTTTTGCGTTGAAGAACACGCAAAAACACCTCGAATTCGAGACGTTCTGCACAATTATCATCAGTACACTGAAGCATTATTATAGCATGGCTGCGTGTATGTCGCAAAGAGAAGGCTCTGTAAAAATCCTGTATTCTAGGCTCTTTTTGCCCTTTTTTTCAGGATTCCCCGGACTGTGTCCATACAGAAGCCGGTCATAAAGCTGTCTCTGAGCAGGAAGAGGATCCCGATATAGACCGCGCCTCCCAGGCACACCTCCGCGCAGATGGCGGCGAAATTTCCTTTGAAAAAAGGATCGATCAGGCGGACCGCCGCGAACATGAGCCCGGCTCCCGCCAGCTTCTTCCAGCCGTCCCGGACCAGGACCACAGGGTGGAAGGACTCTCCCGAGAACACGATATAGAGGACCGTGATCGTAAGCTCCGCGATCAGGGAAGCCGCGATCGCCCCGTAGCCCCAGAAGCGGGGGATCAAAAGCAGGTTCAGGACCAGGTTCACGCAGGACCCGGCGATGATGAAGCGGGCGCTCTGGGCCCTCTTGCCGGCCGGTGTGTAGTACTGGGAGCCCAGGCAGTTGCTGACGCCGATGATCACGACGATGGGGCTCATCATGATCAGCATGAGGACCGCTCTCTCATAGCCCGGTCCCAGGAACCAGGGGATGAAGCGCGGGGCGATCCCGGCCAGGCCGAATCCGATCGCCAGGCCCATGAAGAGGATATAGTTGATCGAGGTCTCGATCCTCCTGCGGATCTCATCGTATTTTTTCTCGGCAAAGAGATAGGAGATCCTGGCGCCCAGCACGCTGTTGAGGGCCGTGAAGGTCAGGGCCTTCATGATGTTGATGAGCTGGACGACCTTGTCATAGCAGCCATTCTCCACCTCATCCCTGGTGATCTCGCCGATCAGGGTCTTGTCCAGGACCGTGTAGACCGATGTGGCGATGGAGGGGATGAAGTAGATCATGGTCTCCTTCAGGTGGCGCCGGATCCTGAGGGTCCTGAAATCGACCGGGTCAAGGAAGCGGGGCATGTGGATCCACATGGACATATTTCCCACCATGGTCGTCGCCGACAGGATGGCGATATAGAGCAGGAGATCCTCCGGCTTGTGGACCAGGGTAAAGATCAGCACGGCACCCAGGAGCTTGAAGAGGGCGTTCTTGGTCACAATGTAGCGGAACTCCTCGATCCCCGTGAAGAACCAGGAGATGTCGAACATGACCGCCAGGATGGCCATGATCTGGGGGACATAGTAGATCCGGTAGCGGTCCCGGCACAGGATAAAGACGACAAAGGCCAGAAGCGACACCGTCGATGTCAGCACGGTCATGAGCTCGATCTCCCAGAACAGCCGGCTCCGCAGGGGCCTGTCCTTTCTGTTTCGGGCGATCTCCCTGGAACCGTAGGAGACCGTCCCCAGGGCCGCGAACATGGAGAAATAGGTCTGGTAGGAAGCGGTGAAGCTGTAGATCCCGTTTCTGGCCGCCCCCAGGACCCTGGCCACATAGGGAGCCGTGATCATGGGCAGGATGACGATCAGGACCTGGTAGGCCATGCTCAGGATGAAATTCACGCGGACGCTGGGCTCGCCGGACTTCTTTTTCTTTTGCGGACCGTCTCCCTGACCGGGGGACCCGTCCGGCGGCTCCTCCCCCTCCGGCTCAGGCCCGGGCGCTTTTTCCGGGGCTGCATTTGACGGAGCGGTTTGATCCGGACCTGTATTCAGCGAACCGTTTTTTTCAGAAGCCGTTTTTTCAGAAGCCGTTTTTTCAGACACCGTTTTCAGCGGACCTGTTTTTTCAGGGACCGTTTTACCCCAGGCCGCCAGGACCCGGGCCTGTCCGTCCGGCGCCTGCGTCCCGTCCGGCATTGTCCTCAGCGAGAGGGCTCCGTCCATGGGAAATCCGGCCGAAGCTGTCCCTCCCGAAAAGTCTCCGCCTCCATCCGGCTCCGGCCCGGAGCCCTGTCTCCTCCTCCGGTCCGCCAGAATGCCGGCCGCGTACCAGAAGGCGAACAGGGTGCAGCACTGCTCCGGATCCATCAGGACATTGTTCATCAGGCTGTAGCCGGCGATGCAGACCATCCAGATGCACAGGACCCTGTCCCTGTTCCTGACCGCGGCGACCGAGATCATGGCGTAAATGCCAAAGAGGATAATGGCAAAGACCAGGCCGTAATTGATCAGGACCTTCATGTAGGCGCTGTCAATATAAAAGTAGTTGGGGGACTGGAGGTCTCCGTTCTGGTAGACCACCTGACCGAAGGGATGGATCCCGTAGCGCTTGAGTCCCTCCGCGGCGTGCCGGATCCGGAAGTGGGTCAGGTGGTCATCGATCCAGAGCCAGCGCTTGTTGTTTCCGTTGTAGTGGGACACGACCCAGTAGGCAAAGAAAGCCAGGGCCGGATAGCAGATTCCGGCCAGAAACCGCATGAGCCCGCAGTTCGGAAAGAGGTCGACGTCACCGTAGATACAGACCAGATAGAGCAGGACAAAAAAGGAGGTGATCAGAAAAGGGATATTGGTGTTGGTCCTGACATAGACCAGGATATTGATTCCCTCCAGAAAAGCCAGCATCCACAGGGGCAGGCGCTCCACTCGCTCTCCCGTCCTCTGCTTCCTCTCAGCCTCCGCGGGCGGGTCCGTGTAGGCATAGGCCCCGCAGAAAAAGAGGTTGAAAATATAGATGGAGGGAAAGGAGACAAAGCGGAATCCCATATAGTCCCGAACCCGGTCCCCGTCGATCAGGGGCGGCTGCCAGATCAGACCGATCCAGTCAAAAAAGAGGATCGACAGATAGCAGATCGCGCAGGTCCAGAACATGACCTTGCAGATCTTGCGGAAGGAAATATCCTTGACCGCCATCATCATGACAAAGAGCTGCAAAAAGGTGATGCCGGCTCCCGCCATCTGCTGGATCATCATCAGATAGGAGAAAAAGACCGCGGCCACGGAAACGGCCCTCGCGGCCAGGTGCATGTCCGAGAGCAGGATCCTCACCAGAAAGAGGAAGAGGCAGAAATACCGCATCAGCTTGCCCAGCTCCGCTCCGAAAAATACTCCGAATCCACTGTCATCTATATATGCCTGCAGGACCCACATGATCAGTCCCGCAAATGTGATCAGCTCGTCGAGCCGGATCCTCACGCTTTCCTGCGGGATCCTGAGCCTGACCGCTCTGCTGTCAAAAACCATAGAATTCCTCCATGCCTTTTCATCCGTCCTTCAGTCTTTTATGCATTCAGTCCTTTCATGCCTTCCGCCCCGGGTCCGGCCGGCCGGCGCTTTTCAGGCCCGGCTCTTCTTCCTCAGCGCTCGATGTCCTGCGGCGTCTCCCCCGGCTCAAGGAGCCAGGCATCCATACCGTGCATAATACGTTTGTCCTCCGGAGGAAGCTGCATATAGTCATTGTAGAGTCCCCGCAGATAATGGTCGTAATTGGACGGGGCGTTCAGCTGCCTGCCCTCAAAGGACACCTTGACCGGGACCATAAACTTTTTGCGGGACATGCGCTCCCTGGGGCCGTAGCCCCACATGACACAGCCGACATAGGGCGTGCTGTCAAAGGGAATGCTTCTGGACAGATCATCGATCTTCTTGAGGAGTCTGGGCATGGGGGCCGCCACCTTGAGGGCCGTGATCACAGCCGGCTTGAGCAGGCGCTTGAGGGCCGTCTTTCCCTCTCCCTTTTTGGCGATCTTGATAAAGATCAGCTTCCTGAGCCGCAGGGATTTTTCGTAGAGGCGCCGGTTCTCCACCCTGTCGACAGGATTGCCGTCGATGGGAAAGATATCCATCCAGATCTGATTCACATTTTCGGAGCTGTCGTAGTAGGGGAAATCGACAAAGGTCCTCTTGTCAACCAGCTTGATAAAGGGATAGCTGAGCGACCCGTCCCGGTAGTTCTGAAACTCCATATAATCCGGAAAACCGGTCATGTCCAGGTCCTCCGGATGAAAGAGGCGCTCATAGTCGGGACGCGGCATCATCACGTCGATATCATCGTCCCAGGGGATGAAGCCCTGGTGGCGGATGGCGCCCAGTAGGGTCCCGCCTCCGAGCGTGTAGTAGATCCCGTTGCGCTCACACAGAGCGTGAAAGGCGTCCAGAAGCTCGACTTCCAGTGTCCGTATCTCGTCAAGTGTCAGTTTTTTCATGATATCCTCATCCCGTCACGTGGATCCCGGCATCAGCCGCGCCCGGCCGGGAGCTTCTCCGTCCCTCCGGCATCAGCTGCGCCCTGCCAGGAGCTTCTCCAGCCTCCGGACCTCCGCCGCACTGTTATAACCTTTTTCCGTAAAAGCGTCAAGTAATCTCTTCCATTCCGCATCATCTGCCGCTAGGGGCCTGGCCGGTCCCTCCCTGCGCATGCGGCTGATCATGTCCGCCCACTTGTCCGGGCCCTTTTCCAGGGGATAAAAGCGCAGGCGGTCCGTGACCGCGATCTCCTCCGGGATCACATCCGCGGAGGCCAGGGTCGGCAGGCCTGCCGCCTGGGCTTCCAGCCCCGCGATCCCCAGGCCCTCAAAGACTGAGGGAAAGAGGAAGAAATCCGAGGCGCCCAGATAACCGGCGACATCCTCGACCACCCCGGAAAAGCAGACCTTTTCCTCCAGGCCCAGGGCATGGACGTGCTGGCGCAGCATGGCCTCATCCTCCCCCTGGCCGACCAGGAGAAGGCCGGCATCGGGCATACTCTTGTCAAGGCAGGACAGGACATCGATGGCAAACTTCTGGTTTTTCTGAAAATGGAGCCGGCCGACGCAGGCGATCACATAGCGGTCCGTCCATCCCAGGCGCTCCCGGATGGCATCCCGCTTCGCCAGGCCCGCCTGGATCTTCTCCACATCGATGGCATTGCGGATGACCACGGCCGGATGGCGCAGGGGGCCTTTGCCGCCCCTTCCCGCATAGAACCAGCTGGCGGCATAGTCCGAACAGGCCCAGAAGTCCGTCGCGTACTTCCCCAGGCTTCCCCGGTTGGCCTCGTGCAGGAGCCCGCGCAGCCTGGTGTCCATGTTCTGCGCGTTGTGGCTGTGGATGATCCTCCTGGGGATCCCGTATTTTTTTGCCATTTTCAGATAATCGATATTGGCCAGGCTATTGACATTGACCCAGATGGCCTGGTACTCCTTCGCATGCTTTGAAAAAAATGCCTCCAGCTCCTTTTTGAAGCGCAGGGGATTTTGCCTGCGGGAGGTGAAATGGATCGTGCGCCCGCCCATGGCATGGATCTCGTCCTCAAAGGCCACGGGGTCATAGGAGTTGCACAGAAAATCGAAGTGGAACCGGGAGAGGTCGATCCTCCTGTAATAATTCATCAGGAAGCTTTCGACTCCGCCGGGGTTTTCCGTCATGCCGAAAACAAGAACATTGTACATAGAGAAACTCAGCCCTCCCCTCCTCAAGGCGGAAGCTCTTCCGCCGGTCCTTTCGTCAGTGCGTCTTATTTCCGCGGGCCTTCTGCAGGAGTCCGCAGGGCCGCGGGGCCGGCCCGTTTTTCGTCAGTGCATTTTCTCCTTGCGGGCATTCTGCAGGACCCTGGCCTCGTAAATGGCCGCGGCGCCCGCGGCCATCCCCCCGCGCAGCATGAGAAAAGGCAGGTAGCGGGCTCCCCTGTGCCTGGCGGGGTCGTAGGCGGCGAGGCAGGAGGCAAAGGGCTCCTCCGCGCTGATCCGCCGCATCAGGCGGATCTTTTCGGGCAGGGGCATGGGGTTGGCGGCGGCAAAGACCTCTCTGACCATCAGCAGGTTAAACTGCATCATCCCGTATCCCGCGACGGCCGCCCGGACCCGGTCCGGCTGCGTGCGCAGATAGTCCCCCACAGCCAGGAGAGACCTCTTGTAGCCCTCCTCCTTGGCTCCGTCCCAGGTGCGGACCGCGGAGGCATTGTCCGTGGAGTAATGATAAAAGATCCGGTCGACCAGGCGGATCCTTCGGCAGAATCCCAGATACCGGATCAGGAAATGGCTGTCCTCCGAGAGCCGGAGCGAAGGGTCAAAGCGCAGCTTTTTATACTCGATCCGTTCCCGCCGGAAGAGCTTGGACCACACGCTCGTGTACCGGGTCGGGTTTTCGATCATGCGGACACTGATGTCCTCTATGGTCCCGCTGCTGGCCGGAGCGCTGCCGGACCCGCTGTTTTCCGGGCCCTTTTCCTTCCGGGCATAGCGCTCTCCCGCCCCCTCGCAGAGGTGGACCGGCTTGGTCCCGGATTCATAGCTGTGGACGACCAGGTCCGTCCCCGTAAAGTGCATGTCGTCCCGCAGGATCCTGCCCGCATCGGGCAGGAAATAGTCGTCCGCGTCCAGAAAGAGGACCCAGCTTCCGCGGGCATGGTCGAGCCCCAGGTTGCGGGCCCTGGAGACCCCCCTGTCCGAATGAAGGACCCGGACAGACGCCCCCTTTTCCTCGGCGAGCGCGGCGGCCAGGGCCGTCGTCCCGTCCTCCGAACCGTTTTCCACGACCAGGATCTCACAGAGGGGCAGCTGCTCCTCTTCCCGCCCGGCCCGGATCACAGCGTCCTCCTCCAGCACGGCAGCGGCTGACAGAGCGCTCTCGACCGCCCTGCGCAGAGTCTTCTCCGCGTTATAGGCGGGAATGATCACAGAGAGCAGGACCCCGGAACGATATGGATTTTTTTTCAGTCGGTTTTTATAATTCGCGTTCATAGATCCTATTTTATCATAAAAACGGCGCTCTGCCTTCCTTCATTGCCTCACTGAATGAACATGGCGTCGCCAAAACTGAAAAATCTGTAGCGCATGGCCACGGCCTCCCTGTAGGCGGCCAGGACATTTTCCCGCCCGGCAAAGGCGGAGACCAGCATGATCAGGGTCGACTCGGGCAGGTGGAAGTTGGTGATCAGGGCATCCATGGCCCGGAACCTGTAGCCCGGGTAGATAAAGATGGAGGTCTCGCTGCTTCCGGCGTGCACGACGCCTTCCTCGTCCGCGGCGCTCTCGATGGTCCTGCAGCTGGTCGTGCCCACGCAGACCACTCTGCCGCCCCGGGCGTGGGTCCTGTTGATCAGGTCGGCCGTCTCCGCAGGCACATTGTACCATTCGGTGTGCATGGTGTGGTCCTCGACGTCATCCACCTTGACGGGCCGGAAGGTCCCCAGTCCCACATGGAGGGTCACGAAGCCGGTCTCCACGCCCATCGCCCGGACCTGGTCCAGGAGCTCGGGCGTGAAGTGCAGGCCC
>DGUF01000160.1 GCA_002394525.1 Lachnospiraceae bacterium UBA4317
CCGATGGAGGGCTCGTCCAGCACATAGAGGACGCCGGTCGTCCGGTTGCGGACCGCGCGGGCCAGCTGGACCCGCTGCCGCTCGCCCGTGGACAGGGTCGAGGAGGCCCTGTCCAGGGCCAGGTAGCCCAGGCCCAGGTCCATCAGGCGCACCGAGGTGTCCAGAAAGGACTCGCAGATATTGCGGGCCATGGGCCGCATGGGCTCCGGCAGAGAATCCGGCACTCCCTTGACCCAGGGGATCAGGTCCGACAGGGTCATGGCGGCTGCCTGGTCCAGACCGATCCCCCGCAGTCTGGGCGCCCGGGCCGCGTCCGAGAGCCTGGTCCCGTGACAGTCCGGGCAGGTCCCCTCCATCAGAAAGCGCTCGATCCGCTTCATCCCCTTTTCGTCCCGGACCTTGGAGAGGGCATTCTCCACCGTATAGACGGCGTTAAAATAGGTGAAGTCCATTTCCGCCGTCTGCTTTGTCTGCGGATTCATGTAAAAAATATGCTTTTTTTCCGCGGGGCCGTGGTAGACGATCTCCTTTTCCTCCGGCGTCAGGTCCTGAAAGGGCACATCCGTCCGGACTCCCATCTCCCGGCACACGTCCTTCATGAGGGACCACATCAGGATCCCCCAGACCACGACCGCTCCCTCGTCGATCGTGCGGGTCTCATCGGGCACCAGGGTCGACTCATCGACCGTGCGCGTGATCCCGGTCCCCCCGCAGGTCGAGCAGGCGCCCGCGCTGTTAAAGGCCAGGTCCTCCGCCCCGGGCCCGTAAAAGCCCGCCCCGCAGACCGGGCAGACCGTCTCCCGCATCGAGGCCACATCCATGGAAGGCTCCACATAGTGGCCGTTGGGGCAGCGGTGGCTGGCCAGGCGCGAGAACATGAGCCGCAGGCTGTTGAGGAGCTCCGTCATGGTCCCGAAGGTGCTCCGGATCCCGGGGACGCCCGGCCTCTGGTGCAGGGCCAGGGCTGCCGGCACATAGCAGACGTCGTCCACATGGGCCCTCGCCGCCTGCGTCATCCTCCGTCTGGTGTAGGTCGACAGAGACTCCAGATACCTGCGCGACCCCTCCGCGTACAGAACGCCCAGGGCCAGGGAGGACTTGCCCGACCCCGATACGCCCGCAATGGCCGTGATCTTATTGAGTGGAATATCCACGTCGATGTTTTTCAGATTGTGTACTCTCGCTCCCCGCACCTGCATGCTGCGGGGGAGCATTTTGCTGTCAGTTCCCATGCTGTTCCTCTATTTTTCAAGACCCGCCCGCGAGTCTTGCGCCGCGCGCATAACTATCCCACGACCGAAGTCAGGGGTCTGCGCGATAAAGAATAAATGTTGTCACGTGGCCGCCATCTCCTGTGTGATTTCCAGAAATCTCCTGATCTCCTCCGGCGTGTTGACGTGAAGGGGGGGGACAGGCGGACCATGCCCCTGGATCCGAAGGCCCGGACCATGCGGTCCGAATATATGCTGCCCAGGGCCCGCTCAAAGGTGATGACTCCCCGCTTCTCATACTCCGCCACGTCCTGCTGGCAGGTGAGGCCCTCAAATTCGATCCCCAGGATCAGGTCGCGGGCCGCCAGATCCCTGCCGTCCATCTGCACGGTGACACCGGGGATATGGCGCAGGCTCTCTGCCGCCGCTCGTCTGCTAAAAAGTATAGGCAGAAAATCTGTTTTTGTAAAACGCGTTTTTCTTGCTTTTCCGCGAGACATCCATGATAATAGGAATTCAGACCATCTCGAGGCTTCAGTCTGGTCTGTAACGTGATGATACAGGGCAGACCTGGCAATTTTCAGCGAGGAGAGTAAATGATGAAAAAAGCCGGTGTAATCTTTGATATGGACGGGCTGATGTTCGACACGCAGCGCATTTACGACAGGGCCTTCAAGGAGGTGCTCCTGCTCGAACACGGGCTGGATTTCCCGGAGGGGATGCGGCTGGCCCTGATGGGCCGCAGCGGCAAGGATATGTACGACACGGTCAACCGCTACTATCCGCAGCTGGACGCGCCCGAGTTTGTCCGCAAGAGCTTTGACCTGGTCGCGCAGATCGTAAAGACCGACCTGACCGCGCGTCCGGGCCTGGATGTGCTCCTCCCCTACCTGAAAGACCAGGGATACCGGATCGGCCTGGCCAGCGGCAGCAACCGGACGATCGTGGACAGCAATCTCGCGGCATCCGGCCTGGGGGCTTATTTCATCGGGACCCTCAGCGGGGATGAGGTCACGATGGGCAAGCCCGATCCCGAGTGCTATCTGCGCACCGCTGCCCTGATCGGCTGCGCGCCGCAGGACTGCTATGTCCTGGAGGACAGTCCCAACGGGGTCCGGGCCGGAGTCCGGGCCGGCTGCTCCGTTCTTATGGTCCCCAATGTCGTGGAGCCCGATGAGGAAATGCGCAGGATCAGCACGGGGATCTATGACTCCCTTGCGGATGTGAAAGATGTCATGGAGGCCGGGATCCTGTAAGTGAAAGCTGTAAGTGAACGAAGTAAAAGCAGGGAAAGTTTCTGATCATCAGAGTACTCTCCCTGCTTTTTACCGTCCCCTCAAAGGGCGTGTATCTGCAGCACTGCCCTGTCACAGGCTCCGGTCCAGACGATAGGCCTGGTCCGGATTCGCGTCCTGGCGGTCGATCTGACGGGGGACCTTGACCATTATGCTCCTGTCCGGATCCGGCTGGATATAGGGCACGAAAAGTTTCGGAAGCGGATGTTCTTCGTCGATCTCATATACCCAGGGTCCAAAGGCATCACGTTATGAAATATATTAATAATGTTAATATTCATTCAAATATTTTAATATAATATATTCCTTCACTGTTCAATGCGGCTTACACCACATTTACTACAGCCGGGTGTAACGCGCACCCTCTATCCCATTTGACTGGGAATGCTTTTTTCAGGATCTGGTACGCTCCGTTCAGATCAGCATTGATCTTCATTCCACTGTTGGCTATGAACAGTCCTCTGTGAACGAG